>CAZUUE010000266.1:0-1511 GCA_964623695.1 uncultured archaeon | reverse complement strand
CTCCTCGACATAGAACTCGTAAAAGCAGATGAAGTCAACTTGGAAGATTACGAAAGGTTTGCACTTGTGGATTGCTCAAAGCCCGGAGCTAACAACTCCATACCAAACGATATACACATCAGCATAGTTATCGATCATCATCCTTCCGAAGATGTCAAGGCAGAATTCATCGATGTCAGAGATGATGTCGGCGCATGCGCAACAATTTTGACGGAGTATCTGAAACTCCTCAGAATAACTCCAAGTAGAACTTTGGCAACTGCACTCTTCTTCGGGATTAAGACGGAAACGAACGATTTTAAGAAGAATACTAAGACTTCAGATTTCCTAGCATCGGCTTATCTTTATCCCTTCGTCGATCATGAGATGATCGAGAAGATGGAAGGCCCAGCAATTTCAACCGAGACCTTGGACATTTTAGCAACGGCTATAAGGAACAGAAGGGTCTACTCAAGCTTTCTTATATCCTTTGCAGGTTACATAACGAACAGAGATGCTTTACCCCAAACTGCGGACTTCTTGCTTAGACTTGAAGGTATCTCGACTGTCTTGGTATTTGGAATACTCAAGGACAAAGTTTACATTTCGGCAAGGAACAAAGATGTCAGAATCAATATCGGAGAGATTCTAAAGAGATCTTTTGGAGATGTCGGAAGTGCCGGAGGTCACGCGCATTCTGGAGGGGCACAGATTCCGCTTGGAATCTTTGGAGATGTCACGGACAAAGATTCCTTAGCCAAGCTCGTGACCGAGGCAATAAAAAGGAGGTTCCTTAACGCTTTAGGTGTTGAGGTTAAGGAGTAACTTTAATAAGATTGAATACAAAGATCTAATATGAGGACATTTGATTGGAAGTCTTATAAGAGTAAGGGATTGGAGAAGGAAAAGTTGAAGGAAGAAAAGGAAATTTTAGAGGAGATCGATGGGCTTAAGGAGGATGCTAAGAACCCTAAAATCGATCTGAAAGATGTTGCGAATGAGGTTTTAAAGGATGAAGATTAAGGTGAAGTTTGTAGGAGGGTTTGAAAGGGAAAGGGAGGAGGTTGAGATAGAGAAGGGAAAGAGGTATTTTGATTTGCTTTTGATGTTGAACATAAATCCTGAAACTGTTGTCGTTGTTAAAGATGGTAAACCCATTCCAGTCGACGATTTCGTTGAGGAGGGTGAAATAACCGTGATGAGAGTGATATCTGGTGGTTGATAATTTCTTCTTAAGGTAGTTTTAAGGACATTAACAACCTTAAGGAAATCCTCTTGGAGGCTTTTTGAGAGAAACGGTCTCATTGCAGTTGGTTTCTTTATCGTTCCCTCTGGAAGAGCACACCACATCCTGAGTTTTCATCTATACCTCGCCCTTATAGATTTTCAAGTCTTTTTCTTTTATTTTCTTAAATACTTTTTAAATTTTTTTCGCTGTTAAATTACTTAACATTCCTTACTTATACAGGATTCACAACAGTTTTGTATCTTTTGTAAATAAGTTCGACAATTGCTGTTTAACTTTCATAAAC
>CAZUUE010000265.1:0-1520 GCA_964623695.1 uncultured archaeon | reverse complement strand
GTTCTTTCGCAGATTAAGAAGAGAGATTGGCTTAAAGATATTGTTAGGCGTAGGAAATAGATGAGAATTTAAGCACATCCGCAATTACCATCGTTGAATGTCAAATCGTTCTACTGAGAGAGGAAGGTAGAGAGGAAGCAATTGAGGTAATGGAGAAAATCGAATCGCTTGGGCTGAGAATTCTGCCGTTAACGAAAGATGTTCTCACGAAATCTACGGAACTTTTGTCCAAATATCCCAAGCTGAACATCTTCGACTCAATTCACTTAGCACACGCTATTTTGGAGGGGGAAAGAATTCTATCAACCGATCACCTTTTCGACGAGATCAAAGAGGTAGTTAGAGTCGATCCACTTGATTGGTCAAAGCTCCCTTCTTAAACAGCATCGATCTCATGAAATAGACGATCATCATGATTGAAAGGATTGAAGCGTGTTCGTATCCGCTTCTTAGGGCTATGATTAGGATAAACAGCTATTAGAAACAAAGGGAAGTGTGTAACGCTCTCTTTGGGAAGTTCAAACCTCCCATTTTCGAAGATCTTGAAGGAACTCGACAAGTTTCTTATTACTTAAGGCTTTTCTCTCGTTTTTAACTTCTACATATAGGGATGAAATCTTACCCAATTTTATCAATTCATCCAAAAATATGAGAACTCGTTTAGATGCACTATAGCTAATTTAACCTTAAAGTTAGCCCCCTTAAGCCGTTTACTACGTTGATCTTCAAACCTTTTTCATCGACTCCTGCAACTATGAAGCGGTAGGATAATCGATGTAGATAAAGCTATCATCGATTTCCTCCTTAAGCTTATTCGCTTCGTAGAGTCTAAAGAATGAAGATCGCGTTTGTACACGATGTCATCTATCCTTAAAAGCTGAAAGGAGGGATCGTGACGCCACGTTGTGTACGATTACCTCATAAACAATGTTGCATCACTACCAGAAAGTCTTGCCATAGTTAACAATAATTTTAAATATTCTTTTTAGATTATCATGTTAGGGTTACGTTAGGCTAGTTTTATAGCATGACATTAGGGAAGCAACTTGAAAGAGACGGAAATTCTAACGATAACTTTGCCGAACTTGTAACAAATTTCGATTGGATTTTCTACCGTGACAGCGCAATTAGATGTCTACCAAGTTGACGGTCTTACCCTTTCTTCTAAGCTTGTGTTAGATATCAACAGCGATCTTCTTTAGCTACAGATTCCATAAGTCTTCTTGGGATTTCGTCCGATTAACATCGATACTTCATCTGAAAATCGTTTTAATCTGGTATAATCTAACATTGCTCAAATGTCGTTGAGTCTTCATGATAATGGAAAAAGTTTAAGCGATCCATTTGAGACGTAAATGAGTAGAAGAGCTAAAATAACCTCTTTATTCCAGTAATTTTATCAAAGTCTGAATCGTTGCTTATCATATTGCCATTGCAAAACTTTAGGGCACAAGATGTATGGATTGCATCTCTCGGTTTAATGTTAAAGTTTTCGATTAGCTCCTGAGCTTTTAAGAGTA
>CAZUUE010000264.1:0-1522 GCA_964623695.1 uncultured archaeon | reverse complement strand
ACATCGGTTGCTTGATGTTAATTGTCTACTTGGTCTTTTATCGCTATTACGCTTCAAAGCTTGGTGGAGTATGAAGAACAGACTTAAGGTTTATCGGGCAATGTACAATTTAACTCAGGAAGAACTTGCAAAGAAGTTGGGAGTTTCAAGACAGACTATAATAGCGATTGAAAAAGGAAAATACGATCCATCTCTTAAGCTTGCTTTCAAAATTGCAAGGCTCTTTGGAGTTAAAATTGAAGATATTTTTATCTACGATGAGGAAAGTGAATAAAGCTAAAAGGTGGTAAAATGTGAAAAAAAGCTGGATACTCTTTATTTTAACAGTTATAGCTTTAACGGGAACTTTAGCCTTTACGTATTACCACGTAGTTCACATAGAGATCAAATCATCTGGAAAAACGAAGATCTGGAAAGAAAATACAAGGGAACTTCCTACCGTAGCGACATCTTGCCAATTAAAAGAGTTCGAAGAGATGGAGAGGAAATTGTTTGAAAAGGAGAATCCTACTATGTTAGATGCTGCAAAGATCGTTATTGAAAAAGAAGGAGAAAAGGTCGGGGAATTCATAAATCACTACGGCAAAATTTGCTTCTATGCTATTGCGTACAATTTGAGGAACTGTTCCGTAGACATTTGCGCTCACCCGTTAGCAAGACCTCTGGTGAATTTTGTGTTCAGTTACAGTGACCACAATTTCTCCATTAAAATTGATGATGAACTCGAAAGGGAATATCACTACAGAAACGTTACGGATGAGGAGCTTAAATTGCTAAACGCTTACAACTTCTCCAAATACGACGAGCACTTCTTTATCGCTGCCGAATCAAAGGATTCCATTCTCTTATACGGCTTCGGTTGGGAAAGCAAACCGATACTTCTCGATGGATTTGAAACTTATAAAGGAATACAAGTGAGAATTACATATGAAAATGGCAAAGTGTTAAGTATAATTATTGATCATATAGTTATCGTTTCATCACCAAAGGTAATTGCAATTCCTAAACCCGCTAAATACAATTTGAGTGATGAGAGAATTCTCCAAAACCTTTTGCAGGATGAAGAAATAAGAAGGCTTGCCGAGCAAAAAGATTTGCTAATCCTGATATCTACTAAACAAGACGTATTGGTTAAATATTACATAAACGTGAAAGATCTTCAAAGACCTGAGGATCTTCTTGGAGTTTACACCTACAGCCCATCGGAAGGCTTAACAAAGCTCAATTTTAATGTGGTGCTGCCTTCAGCTACTTACGAATTTATAAGCGAAGAGGAAGCAAGAAAGTACAATGTCTTGTTATCTGCAAAGAATAAGATTTATGTTAAATGCAAGATCTCCAATGATGTGTATTCAGTTACTGGAATCGGTTGGAACGAATCTAAAGACATTTATGGATTTGAAATATCGAAAGCGGAATTTGTGAGGTCTGTGAAAACGAATTCTGGATGGTTGCTCAGCAGAAGTAAAGCTTGGCTGGTTAAGAGTTAAAATATAAGGAGATGAGATATTAGACACACTCC
>CAZUUE010000263.1:0-1537 GCA_964623695.1 uncultured archaeon | reverse complement strand
GGGGGAGGGATTTGAACCCTCGAACCCCTACGGGACCGGCCCCTCAAGCCGGCGCCTTTTCCTGACTCGGCAACCCCCGCTCAATTTAAAATTGAACACGCCGATATAAGACCCTTTTGTTTTTAAATGCTTACATATAAATTTAAATTTTTAGCAAATCTATTTTAATGAATCCCCGAACAAGGATTCAATGGAAACTCTCATGGAGATGGCCAAGGCTGGAAAGTATCCAGAATGGTTGAAAGATGTTTCAAGATCTGAAGGTATTGAGATTGAGAAGTTAGTTAGATTGATTGCAAAAGGAGAAGTTGTTGTTCCCAAAAATGTAAACAGAGAGCTAAAGAAACCTAAAGCAATTGGAAGGTTTGTAAGCACGAAGATCAATGCAAATGTTGGAACTTCGATAGATTACGTTAATGTTGACGAAGAGGTTGAGAAAGCTATAGTTGCTCAGAAGTATGGAGCTGATGCTATAATGGATCTATCAACCGCTGGAGATCTCGATTACATTAGGAGGAGGATAATGGATGTTACAGTCGTTCCGTTTGGAACGGTTCCTATATATCAATCTGCAAGGATGAAGAAGGTTGTTGTGGATATGGATGAGGACGACTTCTTTAAGTCTGTCGAAAGACAGGCTAAGGATGGTGTCGATTTTATGACCATTCATGCGGGAGTCAACACCTTTACAGTTGACATGGTTAAAAAATCTGAAAGACTCTTGGGAGTTGTGAGTAGGGGTGGAGCGATGATCATGGGTTGGATGATTCACAATGAGAAGGAAAACCCTTATTACAAGGAATTCGACTACCTCCTAGATATATTGAGAGAGTTCGATGTTACGATAAGTTTGGGGGATGCATTTAGACCTGGTTGCATCCACGATTCTGATAGAGTTAAGTATGCTGAGTGGATAATTTTGGGCGAGCTTGTAGAAAGGTGTAGAGCGAAGGGTGTTCAGTGTATGGTAGAAGGACCTGGACACATGCCAGCAGATCATATAATTCCATCCGTGAGAGCTATGAAGGTAGTAACGAAGAACTCACCACTTTATCTCCTAGGTCCTCTCGTTACGGATATCGCACTGGGATACGATCACGTCGCTGGTGCGATGGGTGCGTTGATTGCTGGATTGGCTGGTGCAGATTTCATATGTTACCTAACGCCAGCCGAACATCTCGCATTACCAACCGTTGAGGATGTGAAGGAAGGAGTTATAGTCACCAAGATCGCCGCACATGCGATCGATTTGGTTAAAGAAGGGGTTAAAGAGAGAGCTATGAGGATCGATTATGAGATGACATCTGCCAGAAAGAGATTTGATTGGGAAAGACAGTTTGAATTGGCTATAGATTCAGAGAAGGCTAGAAGGATATGGGAAAGAAGAAGATCCAAGTTTGCATGCTCGATGTGTGGAGATCTCTGTGCCATAAAGATCACCCAGAGAGCATTAAAATTAGATGAATAGTCTCAATTATTGATAATCTTAATTAAATATTATATGTCTTTAAATTTAATTTTGAAAATACATTAAAAT
>CAZUUE010000262.1:0-1540 GCA_964623695.1 uncultured archaeon | reverse complement strand
TTATAATCTTCTGATGTTTAATTATAGGATAAGATTGGTTTAAATCCAAAACCGATGAATGTAATATACCTAAATTTGAAAATATACCTTTAAATTTCTTTCCGACATTTCCTCCTCCCAGAAGCCATATCACACTTAATATATCCCACCAGCTTCGCTATTCACACTGTCAGTTACAGTAAGCTATTTATATTTTTGATAATACTAATATTAATGATGAAACTTGAGAGATGTCCTTCAGGTGTTCCAGGATTTGATGAACTTTGTGAAGGGGGGTTTATAAGGGATAAAACTTACCTAATATCAGGTGTCTCAGGTTCCGGCAAGACCATATTTGCACTTCAGTTTATCGTGAAGGGGGCAGAGGAGTATAGAGAACCTGGAATATTCGTAGCAACTGAAGAGAGACCCCAAAGCATAAGAGAATACGCTTTGACTCTTGGATGGGATATCGAGAAACTTGAAGATGAAAACATGATTGCGTTGGTAGATGCTACATCCACGAAGATCGGATTGCCAAGCGATGAGAAGTACGTCGATATAAGACCTTTCGATACGAGATCGATCTTAGATCAGATAATATCGATACAGGATGAAATCGGTGCAAGAAGGGCTGTTTTGGATTCTACAACCTCCATCGGATTCATGATAAACGACATTTCGAAGTTTAGAATTGAACTCTTAAAGATCTCGACGACTTTCGAAGTCTTAGGCCTAACATCTCTCTTCACATGTGAAATTGTCGAAGGATCTCAGATGGCCTCAAGGTTTGGAGTTGAACAGTTCGTTACAGAGGGAACGATAGTTTTAAGATTTGAGAGGAGTGGAAACGTAAAGATCAGAGCTTTGGAAATAGTTAAGATGAGAGGTTCAAAGCACAGCTACAAGATCCATCCGTTTGAAATAACTGAAAACGGAATCGTCGTTTATGCAGGTGAAGAAATAATACCTGGAGTTTAAAAAATAGATGAAATAAAGTTTATATTCCCTCCCAAAAGCCAACTGGAACTTCCTTTGGTTCTCTCTTCCATGCCTTAGCTTGTATCATTGCAACAGTCCTGTACAACAGATGTGCAAACTTCGAATAAGGTGCATACACGAGTAACATGAACACGAAGTACAGATGTGCAATGTACAGATAGTATGTACTCACACTCCCAAGCAATCTTGCAATCGTCGTTGCAAACCCTGTAACTCCAACGAAGAATATTACAAGAAGGAAGAACCAATCGTAATAACCTCCAAGCTCCTTTCTGTTATGGAACAATCTGTTCCATATCGCTATGCACGCTCCTATCACAAGTGCTGCGCCGCTTAAAAGAGCTATACCCTTAAAGATTGCCAACACATCGTGCAAGCCTCCTTTACCGATCTCCCATGGCCATGGTAACGGATGTATACCAAGAACATAGATGCTTATGAAATCTATGGTTGCAACCAATCCCAATCCCAGAAATCCGTAGAATATCAAGAAGTGAGCTGGTAAACGTGGTCTGTTCGTCTCACAGATCTTAAACCAGTTATGATACAGGATGTCCCT
>CAZUUE010000261.1:0-1551 GCA_964623695.1 uncultured archaeon | reverse complement strand
CAACCTTAGCCACGTTTGCAGAGGTACAACAGATGTCAGCCTCAGCCTTAACATCAGCATGAGTGTTGACATAGGCTACAAACGGTAATCCCGTTTCCTTAACACTTATCACAATCTCTGCATCAAGCTGTGATGCCATTGGGCATCTTGCCTCGACTGGAATTAGGACGGTTTTGTCCGGATTTAGAATCGCTGCAGTTTCCGCCATGAAGTCAACTCCACAGAAGACCATTACGTCCGCATCGGTCTTCGTGGCCATCATGGATAGTTCCAGACTATCTCCGATAAAATCCGCTATTTCCTGAACTTCTATTCTTTGATAGCTATGTGCTAATATTACAGCATTCTTCTTCTCTTTAAGCTTCAATATTTCTTTTTGAATTTCTTTCGAACACATGTTCGTCGAACAAGTGTTCGGGGAACGGGCATATAAACTTTGCCCTACGCATCGAGCAAAAGCGTTTGAAAGGTTACTCGCTACGATCTTCCGCTGAAGTGTAAGACAGATTACTTTGATCACATTTAAGGTTTCTGAATTTAATAAGAAGTAGAATTTACACCTCTATAAAGAGTTTCGTGGATTTATTCGCACATATGACCTTAATCGGTATGAAGTATTCAACCGCGATGATTTCATGCCAAACGTTGCGACGGTGAAGTCTCACACATCCAAACAGATCTTCAACCAGATCTCCTGTGAACTCAAAAAGCTCAAGAGGATCTTCATTGAGCAGGCGTTTAACATCCTTATAGGTCAAATCGGTTGGTATCAGCTTATATACATATGCAACAACAATCTCAACCCCTCCTCCGTACAACCTCAGATAACTTAAGGGTAAAAGTGAAGATAAGTATGGAAAGATCGTATATGCCCATTCACCACTACCAAAGCAAATTTGTGAAAATGTTAGATGTTAGAGAGTCATTCCGATGAGTTTGTACATTCAACTCCTTTAATCTGGCTTAAACGGTTAGAGATAAATACCTGACAAGTTGATTCATCTTCATGGATCCGCTCTGGCAAGATCAGACACTCTTTAAGAATACGGACGTATTTGACTTGGATCACGTGCCTGAAGAGTTTCTACATAGAGAGCAACAGCTTAATCACCTTGCGATGAATCTTAAACCAGCCTTAAGGAAATCCCGACCAATAAACACCCTCTGCACCATCGACGGGAGAGATAACTGCCGTTAAGATCCTCTTCAAGGGGATAGAAAACGTCAGCGATTCAATTTACGTAAACTGTCAATAATAAACTCTAAGCTACAGGTTTTTGCTAAGATCTTTGAGAAGGTTTACGGTTACGCTCTACTGTCTTACGGAATACCGTTCTCAAAGGTCTACTACAGCATACTTAAGAAGATTTTTGACGCCCTCGATGATTTAAGAACGAGGCTTATTTTGAAGAGATACTATTCAAAACTCGTCATGAAAGCTTTGAAAGATTTTAGTTTAGCACACTACTAAAACTGTTACCTTATGAACCGTAACTGAGCCTATCAAATCTAAGATCTTAGCCCACTATTTCAGCTTTGATCTCTTCGTGA
>CAZUUE010000260.1:0-1552 GCA_964623695.1 uncultured archaeon | reverse complement strand
AGATGGAATAGAATCTTACAGTCCGGTGGACAGTTACGGTAAGATCATTCCAGGATTGGCTAAAAAGTACTCCTTTGAGGATTTTGAAGGTTTCGATAAGAAGTTCCCAAATGCTGTGATAATCATAGATTCGTCTGGAAGTATGAGAAATCCAGATAAGAAGATTTCATATGCAGTTTTAGGTGCCTTTGCAATTGCAAGAAGCTACCTTGAGAGCGGTTCGAAGGTTGGAGTTATAAACTTCTCAAGCAGGAACATAGATTTACTTCCCACAAGAGGAGACGATGTTTACAAGTTTATCAAGATTTATCAGGGCGGCGGAACTGTTCTGAACTTGAAAGATCTTGAAAGCTACGTTCAAAAGGTTGGAAATGCGGATTACATACTCATAACGGATGCGGGTTTGTACAACGTTAATGACGTGATCGAGTTCTTCTCAAGGTTTAAGTACAGACTAACGCTAATATGGATAAAGTCCGATGTTAGAGATTTGGAGGATTTCAGAAGGAACTTTGAGAAGTTTAAAAGGATAGATGGAATAAACATAGTCGAGGTTGAAAGGGAGGAAGACATACCAAGGATAGCAATAAGGTCTGTTTCTGAAAGGTTTGGCTAAGACAAAAGGTATATAATTTAGGACTAGTTTTATTATGAACTTAAAGGATCTAATTGAGAGGTACAACGTTCTAAAGATCGAGAAGTTTGACGATAGAAAAATTTTAAGAAAGGAGAGATATTTGAGCAGACGTATGAGATCAATTCTCGATGATATTGCGACAGAATTCGTTGAATTCATTAGAGACATTCCAACATGGAAGTTTGAATTTATGGACGAGATATTCAAGTTTGGAAGGAAGATGGGTAAGGAATGTAATTTAAATCTAAGTGACATCGAGAAACTCTTTAATCAGGTTTTACATGTTTACGTTCAAGGTGGAATGCTGGGATGCTTCGTCTCTGGATTGTATCACGATGTGATGGAAGAAGGAGAGATTTTAACTCTCGATTTGAGAAACTATCGTGGTAGTGTATCGGGTTTGGGTTACAGACATGAAAGAGGAATTTTAAGGTTGATTGGAAGTAAAGCATCTTTTCTGGGATTTGGTATGAAAGGTGGTATTATAGAGGTTAAAGGAAACGTTGGAAACCATCTTGGGAGACAAATGGAAGATGGGAGGATAGTTGTAAAGGGTAACGCAAGGGATTGGATTGGAGAGTGTATGAAGGGTGGTGTGATCGTTGTGAAAGGTGATGTTGGAAACGTGATTGGAGAAAAGATGGAGGGGGGTGAAATTGTTATTGAGGGTAACGCCGGATTTTGGGTGGGAGACGGTATGAGAGGTGGAATCATTAAGATCTTTGGAAACGTTAAGTCGATAAGCTTTGACAGATACGGTGGAAAGATCTACGTGTGGAGAGATGGTTGGGTGGAGTTGCGATAAGATGTCTTTACGTGAAAAGCAATAATTTTAGAGAAATCCTAAGTGGGCACCACTGCAGGGCCTGTCAAGATAACCACCTCCAATAATTATAGAATGCCATAAAGCTCTCT
>CAZUUE010000259.1:0-1598 GCA_964623695.1 uncultured archaeon | reverse complement strand
TCGACCAAAGACTGATTTTGATGAGTGCAACCATTCCAGATTCATTAAAAGATGTTATCAAAGAATACGTCCCAGATGTTGAGTTCGTAGAGTTTAAACAAGACATAGATCCAGAATTCTGCAGGGAGAGGATGAATAAAAACTACGATATCGTTTTGGAAGAGGTTCCTGAGCAGGATAAATACGAACTGATCTTGAAATGGATCGATGAAAATGAGGAATTTTCCAAGGTTATAGTTGTGTTCAACACGATTGCAGATGCGATTGAGTTCTACAACCTCGTTAAAGATAAGAACGCAGTATTGCTTCATTCGAGATTCTCCGAAAAAGATAGGGAAAATAAACTGCAAAAACTGCAAGAAATCAGAGATGAAGACGAATACATCGTAGTATCCACTCAGGTGATAGAAGCCGGAGTAGACATCTTATCAAACCTATTCATTACAGAAATAGCTCCGGCAAATTCCCTAATTCAGAGGTTGGGCAGATTTTTGAGATACAATGAAAAAGCTGGCAGGGTAATCATCTGGTACGAAGGCAAGGAAGGTAAGATTAAAGCGGAAAGGAACAGATACAAAGTTTACGATTGTGTATTAACCCAAAAGACGTTAGATTGGTTGATAGAAAATTCTGAAATAAAAGATGGTAAAACGATCGTAAATTTAAACGTCCATCTGTCAGAAGCTGAATCTAAGAAGGGATTTAAAGATCTACTCAACTACGTTTACAGTAAAGACTGTTTTGGAGTAGATGATAGATCGATAAGAGATTTCGAGAGGATATTTCTGCATTTAGAGGATGCATCGCTGAAGGCAGTTGAAACTTTCTTTAAGATGGAGGGAAGCTTTGTTAGAGAAGGTCTACTAATTCCAACGGTATCGAAATATTTCCTCGAAAATCTACAACTAAATTTGTCCAAATTCGTAAGAACGTATGTAGTGCCCATATCTTTCGAAACGTTTAAGGGTAAAGCAGATCGTGTGATCGGTGTTACAGTTGAAGAAAACGATGGAGTTGGATATAGAGAATTTGACGATTATCTAAGAGATAAGCTCAAGGACAGATACTTAAAACCACGACAAGTTCTAAGATATATCATTAGGAACAACGTTATAGCTTTCGTCATCGATGCCGAATACGATGACGAATTGGGATTGAGGTTTGATAGACGTGATTGATGTCTACGCTTTCTTAAGGGGTAAAGCGGAAGATGTGGATAATTTTTTGAAGGTAAATCAGCGAATATCGAAAGGCAAACGTTGAAGGAGCACGTAGACAAAGCCTTAAAGGCTCTTGACGAGGTGAAAGAAAGCAAAATCTGGAAACATGCCGTAAAGTTGTTTGAAAGCGATGAGGATTTGGTTGAGGAACACTTAAAGATGATCGTAGCATTTCACGACATTGGCAAAATTTTCTATCAGGCTAACACATTCTTAGACAGGGAAAAAGGTATAAAGTACCTTAACTTCAAGGGACACGAGTACTTCTCAACATATTTAGCGGATGAGTATCTCTGGCTGGAAGTTAGTGAACTTGATAGACTGCTTATACTCTCAACGATCCTGTATCATCATCATGCAATGGGTTTAAAGGAGAGA
>CAZUUE010000258.1:0-1599 GCA_964623695.1 uncultured archaeon | reverse complement strand
CCTCAACGAACTTGGCTATTGTCCCTCCGCATCCGAGTTCCCCGTCATCCGTGTGCGGGCTGAGGATTAAAACCCTACTGAACATCTATCCACCTCCAAGCAGTCCGAGTGGGTCTATATCTTTGCTCCTATCACTTAAGATCCTCACAACATCGTAAATCTTCGATACATTGTCTTCGTAATGGATGTCTGCTTTGATCTTGTAGATCTCTCCGTCCATCACATCTATACCATTCAACGCATCTTTCCAAGCGTTTGCAACGCGTTCAAATCCAAATGTCATCAGGATATCGAGAATTGAAGGTGTTATGGAAAAAATACTGCCTGCAATCTTGAGCTGAGTTTCGGAGTACATGTACTGTCCGATGTACCTCCGCCTCAACCTATCATCGGAACTGTTGACCATTCTTGCCAAACTTTCCCTCTTATCCCTAACCTTCGAGAGTGCAACACCTTCGTCGAGAAGATTATCAAATTTCATGTCGAAAAGCCTCATCATCTCCTTCAGCATCTGCCTGTGCACCAAACCCAGATAGTAATCCCTGCCGACCCACACCAAAGTCATCGGACGGTTGAATCCGAATCTACCTGCGATCTCATCCGCAACCATGCCGTACCTTAGCCCTCCACCGGCACCAGATATAAAGAGCGAGGTACCCATACCCTCTGAGAATATCAGGTTCCTCGGTACGGCCCTTGGACTTATATCTTTAAACTCATCCTCGAAGCTGGCGATTCCATGCTCTCTTTTGCATATCGGGCAAATGCCAAAGAACTCACCGTCGTGATACATCTGAACCTTGGCTCCGCAATCGCAGTGGTACCAGAAGGGAGCCATGTTTTCTTCAACCAATCCTAAGTCATTCTCCAAGCCCCTTTTCTTTACGATCTCATTGTAAATCCTGTTGAACTCCTTAAGCCTCGACACTATCCTCCTCCACTCTTCGACGAACAACCCACAGCGTTGAACATCGGAATATCTGAAGAAGAGAACGTCAAAACCGAACAAACTGCAGAGTCTCGAAAACAGTATTGCATTTACATCCGAAAGTGTTTTCCCGAGTTCGTAGCTCTTCCACATCTCCTCAATTATAACCTCCAAAATCTCTCTGCTGGCATTCCTGTAGATATCCTTGATCCTATTGACGACCTTCTCCCAATCTTCTTCGGTAGGTTTTTCGATTGAATTGAACCTCCTCCATATGTTCAACCCTGACGGCTTCCTTAGACCTATGGTCACGAATCCATCTTTGTTAACGGCCGGAACCCTATTCTGAAATAGTAGCCTTGCCGTGCACAGGTTGAAGTCGAAAAGGCCAAAAACGGGTACAACCTCTCTGCCAATTTCGGCCAACCTCTCGCTTATGTAATCGAGGAGAAAGACCTTCCTCCAAACACCGCTGTAAGGAAAGAAGTTCGGCTGATGACCAGATTCCAGAACTACAGATTCTTCAGAGATATCAACGTTTCTCACGGGAATCTTGGCCATCTTATGAAATCGCTTGGAAATCTCAACGATCTTCTTTAAATTTTCAATATTTTTATCGTTCAACCTCGAAGAAATCGTTGAAATTAGATCATTTAGTTTCACGGGAACCA
>CAZUUE010000257.1:0-1628 GCA_964623695.1 uncultured archaeon | reverse complement strand
AGTCTGGGGACAGACGTAGATTATGAATCATTAAGACAAGCTTGTGATAATGCCTATAATGCAGGAGTGCTATTGGTTGCTGCTGCTGGAAACGATGCTTCAAGATTTACCGTAAGATTTGGGATAGATACCATTGATTATCCTGCAAGATATGATTCAGTAATAGCTGTAGGAGCTATAAACCAGGAAGATGAAAGGCCTTCGTGGTCTAGTACGGGACCTGAACTTGAACTTGCAGCTCCAGGAGTAGATATTTATTCAACCTATTTGGATGACACCTATGCAACTCTTAGCGGAACTTCAATGGCATGTCCGCATGTAACTGGAACAGCTGCTTTGGTTTTTGCTTCAAACATAACTGAAGTTGCTCCAGATTACGATAAAGATGGTGATTGTGTTTGGGATGCCAATGAGGTTAGAGAATGGCTTCAAGCAACTGCAGAAAATCTAGGAGACCCTGGGAAAGATGAGCTTTATGGTTATGGATTAGTGGACGCTGCAAGGGCTGCTGGAGTTGAGACTAAGCCTTCACCTAAGACTATGCATGTTGAAAGCATAGATATGTCCACCGAAACGATCGGAAGAGGGCCTTTCACATGGACAAGAGCGGTTGCAACGGTAACGATTCTTGACTCCGATGGTAACCCAGTTGAGGGAGCAACTGTTTATGGACATTGGAGCGGGTTGGTAAGCGAGGAAGTTTCAGGGACAACAGATGTGAATGGACAAGTAACCTTTAAAACTGATTACGTAAAGAATGCAAGTGGAACATTCACGTTTACCGTAGATGATGTTGTAAAAGAAGGATATACTTATGATCCATCAGCTAACAAAGAGACAAGCGATAGCATAACAGTCTAATTTCCACCTTTTTTTTGCTCTGTTGAAAATTGACCTATCAGTTAACTGTATGATAGCAAAGATATATAGATAGTAACGACTTTTGACGAAGTATTTAAAAATAGATCTTGATAATCTAATTTTCAACAAAGTAATGTTTTTATGCTCCGTTGAAAAAATTTATGCTAACTAACGACAAGGAGAATTGTAACGAAGAGAGGAATGGTGGCGAGGAAATATGAGATATGTCAGAGAGTGCCGAGGTACAGCAACAGAATGGGACCGAAGAAGTATGAATTCCGGCAGTTGATAGCGATGTTTTTGTACGGGATAATTTACAATCTGACTAGGGATATAGAAGAGGAATTTTTGATGAGTGAAGTTTTGAAGCGTTGAATTTGAAGGAGGTACTATACTATTCAACGATATGTAAGGCAGTAAAGAGGTTGAGGGAGGGAGATTTGAAGAAGCTGTTAGAAGAGAGTTCTGGACTGTTGGACGTGAAGTTAGAAGTTTTGGCAGTGGATTCTACTGGGTTAAGGGAAGACAATGCGAGTTATTACTATGCTAAGATAAGGAAGAAGAGGAAGACTAAGCTAACGGTGGTTGTTGACGTGGAATCACAGGTAATTTTGGCCGGAGACGTTAGAATTGGAGGGAACGATGGAGTAATTTTGAGGGAGATGTTTGAGAGAGGCGAAATACCATCGTGTGAAGTCTTATTGGCTGATTCCGGTTACGATTGTAGGGGTAACGAGGAAATAGCCGTCTTTAAACCCATCAGAAGA
>CAZUUE010000256.1:0-1632 GCA_964623695.1 uncultured archaeon | reverse complement strand
CAATAGATGGGATGAACACACTCGTTAGAGGTCAGAAGCTACCAATATTCAGCTGTTCTGGTCTCCCACACAACGACATAGCATTGCAGGTTGCAAGACAGGCCAAGGTTCTTGGAAAGGAGGAGGAGTTTGCTGTAGTTTTTGCTGCTATGGGTATAACGTTTGAAGAGGCAAACTACTTCATGAAGGACTTTGAGAGGACTGGTGCATTGGAGAGGGCAGTTGTTTTCATGAACCTTGCAAGTGACCCAGCTATTGAGAGGTTGATAACACCTAGGATGGCCTTGACAGCTGCCGAATACCTGGCATTTGAATACGACTATCACATACTCGTCATTCTGACGGACATGACAAACTACTGTGAGGCTTTGAGAGAGATAAGTGCTGCAAGAGAGGAGGTTCCTGGAAGGAGAGGTTATCCAGGTTACATGTACACAGATCTTGCAACGAATTACGAGAGAGCTGGTAGAATTAGAGGTAAGAAAGGTAGCATAACCCAATTCCCAATTCTGACGATGCCAGCTGACGACATAACACATCCAATCCCAGATCTAACAGGTTATATCACCGAAGGACAGCTTGTGTTAAGTAGGGAGCTACACATGAAGGGTATATATCCACCGATTGACGTTCTACCATCTTTGAGCAGGCTCATGAAGGAGGGAATTGGTCCTGGAATGACGAGAGACGATCACAAGCAGTGGAACGATCAGATGTATGCAGCCTATGCTGAAGGTGTAGATCTGAGGGGTTTGGTTGCAATTGTCGGTGAGGAGGCATTGTCTGAGAGAGACAGGAAGTTCTTAAAGTTTGCAGATGAGTTTGAGAGGAGATGGCTGAATCAGGGTAAGTATGAGGATAGAGACATAGATTACACGTTGGATCTGGGTTGGGAGCTACTTGCGATGCTTCCAGAGAGGGAGCTAGTTAAGATAGAGAAGCACTTCATTGAGAAGTATCATCCCAAGTATAGAAAGAAGCCAGAGGTGAAGGCTGAAGAGAGAGAGAAAGCTGAAGCAGAGTTGACAAAGAGGTAATTTTTTTAATTTTTTGGTGGTGTTATGGCTACGGTTTTTAAGGTTCAACCTACGAGGATGGAACTCATAAAGCTCAAGAGGAAGATAAAGATGGCTAAGAGGGGATATGAATTGCTAAAGATGAAGAGAGACAGTTTAATAACTGAGTTCAGATCACTTCTGGAGGATGCGAAGAGGATAATGGGTGCAATGGCTGATAAGTATGAGAAGGCTTTGCAGAAGTTGGCCTTGGCAACCGCAGTTGATGGAATCGTTACAATAAGATCCATAGCACTTTCAAGGCAGTGTGAGCCGAGGTTTGTTATGCATAGGAAGAACATAATGGGTGTTGTCGTTCCAGTTATAAAGAGGGAAGAGAAGATTGTGAAGTGTGTTGTTGA
This sequence comes from uncultured archaeon, assembly GCA_964623695.1. Taxonomy (GTDB): domain Archaea; phylum Halobacteriota; class Archaeoglobi; order Archaeoglobales; family Archaeoglobaceae; genus Archaeoglobus_B. The sequence goes on along the minus strand of CAZUUE010000256.1, from coordinate 215 downwards.
GAGGGAGTATGGAGTTATTGGGACTACCGCAAGGATCGATGAGGCAGTTCAAGCTTACGAGGAGCTTGTGGATGCAATACTTGAAGTTGCAGAAATAGAAACTACTGTTAGGAGGTTGATTGAGGAGATTGACAGGGTTAAGAGGAGAGTAAATGCCTTGGAGTATAGGATAATTCCTGGAATGGAGGAGACTGCAAAGTTCATATCTTTCAAGC
>CAZUUE010000255.1:0-1646 GCA_964623695.1 uncultured archaeon | reverse complement strand
CCTTAGTTCTCTTTCTCTTGAACATCAATTGAACTTTGTTACAACAATATATATTGTTTTTGCGAAACAATTATCTGTGTGTTTGCATGTCTTTCATCATGAACAAGGAGGGACAATACTCACTTGATCTTGTAATTGCAATTGGTGTGTTCATAATAACTGCCACAACAGCGTTCTACTACATGATCTCAGCATTCACACCACACTACAGTAGGTTTGATATCTACGCATCTGCATACAGGGTTGCAACAATTTTGAGTGAGGATGCTGGCTTAAATTTAACGAACATAACATACCAAGGAAACAATAATTACACTGCCCTCCTTGAGACAAATTGGGAGGAAAATGGGACAATAAATTCGAGTGTTGAAGACTGGTATAATGCAATAAACTACACGTATAAAGTGAACACAACCATAAAACGTGTGGGACTTTCAGACTATTACAGAATCCTTAAGCTAGATTCGAGTTACGAGAGGTGTATCCCAAACGTTCTGAATGCCACGAAGGTTAAGAATTTCTTTAACAAGAGTTGGTGGAATGAAAGTTATAGGTTTAACTGGAACGACACGAGATTTGGAGATTACAACGAGAGGTTGGACAAATTTTACAGAAATTTATCAATTTTAATAGGTCTGAACTCAAGTCTATATCGTTTTAACATCTCGATAAGGAATCTGAATGGTGAGGTATATGAGATAGATGGAGTTGAGTGCCAAATTGGATATCCCATTCCAGATAGTGGTGAGATTGCAAAGTTTGAGAGGCTCGTGGTGATCGATGACATTTACAGCTGTTTGGATAATTGTATGAATTCAACTTCGATAAAGAGGTTGATAGTTTATGTTTGGTAGAGGGCAGATCCACACGTTGGAAGCTATGGTTGCATCTGGAATCATGCTTACGACACTATTTGTTGCAATGTCAATACCATCACCCAACTTGGGATTTGCAGAGTTTGAAACATTGCAACTCAAGAAATACTGTGATGACATACTTACACTCCTAACGATTGAAAACAGTTCAGGAGTAAGCACACTCCAACACTACATTAATGGAAACTGGAGCAAATTCAAAAGTTACTTTAATAGTAGCATATCAGAACCACTTTTCAGAAACCTCTCACTTGGAACGAGGTTGGAGGTTTACAACGTTAGTGACAACTACACAATCTTTAACTCTACTGGATTTCCATTACCAAGCAACACAAACGTCGTCTCAAGCTTCAGAATACTGATAGTGAACAATAGCGTGTATGAGGTGAGGGTGTATGCCTGGTTCACGTGATGGACAGTGGTTGCTGATATTTGCTGTGATATTTGCATTCTCAGTATTGGCTATATCGACTTTTTTGAGTGAAATCTTGAGATCTGGATATGAAGTTTCAAGGGGGTTATCGGACATACCATACTACGAAGTTAGGGCTTTGATCTTTGAGATTTATAGAGCATACAGGAATGGTGACTGGAACTTTACAGATAACGAGACACTTGAAGAACTACTCTCAGAGGTTTTTGCAAGACATGGATACTCGTTAAATTTGACACTCTATAATGACACAAGTGCTATACTTCACATAAACGGTAGCTTAAAAACTGAGAGTGTAAATGTAACGTTTAGGGATAAGAAGTTGGTACATGTAGGAT
>CAZUUE010000254.1:0-1646 GCA_964623695.1 uncultured archaeon | reverse complement strand
CCATGAACAGTAGTTCCGAAGGTTGGCAACCAATGTGGTCATTGATTTATAAAGCTTTATAAGGACTTGATTGCCAAAACTTGAACTTTCAGAACTACTGTGAAGGGCAAGCTTCCTTAGCGACGTTTGTGAGATCTAAAGGATATCTGCGGTTATAATCTCTATTTTTTGGGTGGGTTGCAAAAATCTTATAAGCGATCGTTTTTAGATAGATTAATGAAGCGAATTCCGGTATTGATATACCTGCTTGTCCTTGTTGCAGCAGTTCAGACGTGTAATGCTCAGCTAATTTACGTCAAGAACTACGAAGTCGATGAGGGATCTGTTTTTACAGTCACAATTTACGCATCAGACATATCAAATGTTGCTGGTATTGACATAACGCTTGAATACGATCACACACTAATATCTGCGCAAAAGGTAAGTCTTAACGGATCGTTCAGCTGCGGAAGCGGTTGCTTCTTCTTCCATAACATAATGGATGGTGCCGTGAGGATAGCCATTATAGATACGAACATGATAAACTTAGAAGACTGCGCAGTAGTCGACGTGGAATTCAAAGCTTTAAGGGCGGGAAGCACGGAACTGAGACTGCATGCAGAACTCGCGAAGCCAAGTGATGGAGTTTTCGAGGCGGTTGAATCTGATGTTGCTAACGGATTTGTGAAAGTAAAACCGACCGGTGAACAAGTAACGGAAACTGTCACAAGAACACCTTTAATCCAGACACCTACCATCGAAAGGACACCCGTTACTTATGAGAGAAGAGAACATCCTGTTTACGAAGGACCGACACGCGTAACTGAAACTCCATCTATTACGCCTGTGCAAACAGAAACAGTACCGACAACGACCCAGGTGATAAAGAGGGGTGAGGAAAAGGCTGGAGTAACTCCAGTTGAGAAAACTCCTGAGACAACACCTGTGAAGACGACGGTCACAACTGTAACGGTGTACGGAAACAAATCATATAACGTATCTCCGAAAAAAACACATCCTGCAAGAGTTTATTATGATATAATAAGAACAGTTAAGAGAATTCCGGGAATGGAATTTATTCTGGCTGTTACAGCGATAACACTGCTTATACTGATGCGCAGAATGAGATGATCATCTCTCGGCAAATCTTTACATGCCAGCTCACCGTTAAGTAAAATCTTTACCGGATCCTGCATCGAAACGATTAATTCATATCAGTTCAAATCTGAACATGGAACCTTTCCGCGATGTTTTCTTCTGGGCAACTCTAGCTACGGCGACTGCTGTACTTGAGATCGTCGTGTTCATATCGAGGAGGAAATACAGAAGACTAATTTATGTCCTATCTGGGATATCAGCTGTAATTCTTTTTGAATTTCCGCGCCTTTACATTCCACTCCTCCCACAGCCCACGATAGGATTGAGCAAATTTGTAGCGCAAATCCTCGGCGGATTTCTGTTCGCTCTCGGTGTATCGATAATAGCGGCATCAACTCTTCAGCTAATGAAGGCAAGAAGGGAGGGCTGGAAGCTTCAGACGGACGGAATTTATGGGGTTGTGAGGCATCCGATGTACCTGGGAGATGTTCTATGGGCCCTAGGATTGAGCTTGTTCTTCAGAGCTCTTTACGCAATACTTCTAACTCCTCTCTGGTTTTTTCTAAGAT
>CAZUUE010000253.1:0-1651 GCA_964623695.1 uncultured archaeon | reverse complement strand
GTGTAAAGAGAAAGATGAAGATCTCTGATATCTTTAGTGAGGAAGAGATCAAGCAACTTCCAAATGATCTGGTTGAAAAGATAGAGATAGCCTTAGGAGAGTGTTCGTACGATGAAGAAGAGGTAAAACACCTAGTGAGGTGGGTGGTTGAGTGTTATCAAAAATTCAGAGACTCTTGAACATTTTAGATGATCCATCGGTTATACTCATAGGTGTGTTTAGGGTGGACGGTGATCCGATACTTGTTAAGTGTAAGGATAAGATGGCAGTTCTTAAAATCGTTAATTGGCTGAACGAACATATAAGGACGAGTTTGGAGAAGATGATCACAGAAGAGTTAAGTGACGTGGGTGTGAAATTCAGAGATTTCTTTGTAAGGATAATACCTATTTCAAGGTCACTGGCATTGGTCATCGTGTCAAATGAGGAGTTGTCACTCTACAGATTCGAAATAGATATATTGTCTCTAAGAGCATTACTATCATGATCAAATACTTTTATACACTTCACACAAGGTTTGATGAAATTGTCAAGGATTTAGAAAAAATTAAGCTCGATTTTGAGCCAGAATTCTTCCTTCTCTTCCTAACAGAGAGTACTTGGAGGTTATATAAAGGAATATTGAGATATCTGAGGAGAAGGTTTCCGAACTGTAAGATGGTGGGTTTTACAGTTGAAGGGTTCATTACAAAAGAGGGAGTATGGACGAGGGGTTTGGCACTGTTGTTCTTTGAGAAGGGGGTTGAGGTATTCTACACGAAGGGTAAAAACACTGAAGAGACTTTTAAGAGGCTTGAGGATAAGGTTGGAACCGGATGGAATTCTGCAGTCTTGATATTTCCCCTGTTTAGATTTAGTACCAGATTGAGTCTTTGGAGGTTTGGTTTGGCAAACAATACTATCTGGTACTACAAGTTTAAGAAGGCAAGGAGTTTGGATGATAAAATTTCAGTTTTAAATGACTATTCGAATGTTCTCGAATCAAGATACGTTTTTCCGGCAAACAAGGCTTTGAGAGTTTTTAAAGGTGATTTTCCAATTATAGGCTTGAATCTCATGCCTCTTCAAGCTGGAGTCAACACACCAATTATAATCGTAAATTACAGAGCGATTGGACGGTCTGCAGTTATGACGTGTTTTAAAGGTAAAACCAATGCGATATTTCACGATGTATTTCCAGAGAGAGGTAAGAGTTTCGATGAAACGGTTGAAATAATCAAGAGTTACTTTCCGAATTCGATGAAGGTTAACGTTGTTAAGAGTAGAGTCGTAATAGGTGAAATCAATGGAGTGACACCCGTAAACTTTCTTGAGAGTGTAAGGTTCATAAAAGCGTACAACGAAAAGGAGACCATAAAAATGGTCGAACAAGAGAAGTTTAGAACAGTCACGCCCTATGCGTTGGCTTTCATAAGTGAAGAAACGTTTGGATCTTCTTTACTTGGTTTGCTACCTTACCCCATCAAGTTGTATCCTTCTCTCTTCGATCTAAACGTTTTCTACGATAAAGCAATGTTTGTAGGCGAATACTTTAAGAAAGGTGTTAAAGCGTTCAGAGGATTGTATGAAGGTAAGGAGCTCGAAGGTTCATTTGATTTTTTTATAATTGATTATAATGTTATTCCGATGTTTGCGGGTAGGTGTGCCGAGA
>CAZUUE010000252.1:0-1681 GCA_964623695.1 uncultured archaeon | reverse complement strand
TGAGATTCGGAAGTAAGCAGAAAGTTAGGGAGTTCGTTTGGAAGAGGATAGAGAAATTTGCAAAATTTCCGCCCCCTTGGGGTAGGATTCCAAACTTCGTTGGGGCTGAGAAGGCGTGTGAAAAGCTTAGAGTGCTCGATGCCTATAGGAACGCTAGGGTCATCTTCTCGGCTCCTGATTCCCCGCTTAAAAGGGCGAGGGAGATCGTGATTGAAGATGGAAAGAAACTTTTGGCTGTAAAGCCGAAGATGACGGGATTTCTGGTTATAGAAAAAGGGAAAGCCAGAACCATAAAGGAAATGATGAGATATGGCAAGGAGGTAAATCTTGACGAACTCGATCTGAAGGTGGATATATTTCTTCAAGGTTGCGTTGCAATCGATAGAAAGGGAAATAGGATCGGAAAGGGTAGCGGTTTTGGGGATAAGGAATACCAGCTTTTGAAGGAGAAGGGCTTACTTTCCGATGATTGTCTCTATGTGGTCGTAGCTCATCCGATTCAGATCTTCGAAGATCTGAGCTATTTGATGGACGAGCACGATGTAAAGGCGGATGTAATCCTCACGCCTGATGAGATAATTTGGATTAAGCGTTCATAATAATAATCAATGTCAGTATAAATTGATAAATTTTAAATTTTTGTTAGGGTGATCCAAAAGTAATGCAAAAATCCAATATAAAATCAATATTTGTAGTTGTAGGAATTGTCATTCTTATTTTGGCGGCCTACCATCTCATCAGGTTGTTTGCCGTCACAATCGTCTATATGGATTTTGCGAGCTATAAGACAAAGTTAATGAATGTCGGAGAGATCGACTATGACAGTGTTATTGAAAAAGCAAATATGGTAGGATACGGGGTCAAAGAGAGAAAGCTGAAACCGAACAGCATTGAGGAACTGAGCAGGAGGTTTGGTGCGTGCAGAGTGGACGCAATCAAATTCTATTACACGAATTGGACGTTTTTTCAGATATGTCTGCCAAAAGAAAATGAACATCGGAGCAGGGTCGAGTATTTCACGAAGATCGTTCATCCATACTCATTAAGAAATCTACCACCTGACGACTGGATACATAACGTGCTCAAGCTCACGTTTGATTTAGACGATCAAACCGTCGATGACTGTATATCGAAGCTGAAGAAACAACTCGGAAAAGAGCTAATTCCAACAGTCTATGTGAACGGAATACCGAACGTTTCCAAGGTGTATTACTATTTTAAGGGCAAAAGCGACAACGTCACGTTTCAACCGATCGATACGTCTGGGGTTGTTGTCGGAGGTTACGAATTAACGTTTCACAGAAACGCAAGCAAGATAGGTTCCATCGTTTTTACAGTTCCGAATGCAGAGATAACTTTACACAGAGGAAACGCCACATATATCATCAGGATCGATAGGTTGGGAGGTCTATCGTTGGAGATCCACCTCCCGCCGTTTGGGAAAATCCCAAAGAGTGAATATAAATCGGTTTTTAAAGAGATGTTTGCAAAACTTGGATTACCGCAAGGTGTTTTGGACGAAGTGGAATTCAGTTACAATCCGACGATATGGTAACTAACCGAATCTGAAGCAAAAGATTATTATAAACTCTCCCACCCATTGGTGTGATGTTCAAGAAGATCCTCGTTGCGAATAGGGGAGAGATAGCCATAAGGGTGATGCGTGCCTGCAGGGAGATGG
>CAZUUE010000251.1:0-1691 GCA_964623695.1 uncultured archaeon | reverse complement strand
TTAGACAAAACTACATATAACATCAATGAGACTGTTAACTTAACAGTAACCTTAAGCGCAAATCAAAATGTAACGGGAGTGTTATTTACGTTTATACCAGAGGAAAACCTAACATTTAGGAAATTCGTGAACAACCAATCATCTGCATCTTACATCTATCATTTCAAGTGCAACGAAACGGGATTGAAGAGAATAAAAGTTTACTTCACGGTTGGAAATACCAAACTTGCAGAGGCTTCGAAGACGTTTAAGGTAGGTGCTGGCGAGGTTGAAGGTGCTTTGATCACAACAAGATACGAGGAATACTATGATCCTGGAGAGATTCAAATAGAAGTAACTGTTAGAAACGTTGGAGATAGAACTATAACTCCAACACTCGAATACTTAAACTACACTGAACAACTAAATCCAATAGCTCCAAATGAGGCTGTAATGAAGAAGATTACACTTAACATAACAAAACCTGGAAAATACGAATTTCCAATATATGTCAAGACCGATAAAATACTTGATGGAGACGTTGTATCTTTCACAGTTAGAGCAATAGATACAATCTTCGTCCAGCCAAAGACCGATAAGGCTGTTTACAAGTTTAATGAAACTGTAAACGTAACAGTTCACACCTTCAACCTAACCCAAGATATAACTGTTCCATGTATAATCGAAATTAGAACACCATCGGGTAAAGTCTTAACTTACAACGGTAAAAACATAACATTTAAACCCGAAGAGAACGGAACATACATAGTCAAAGCTAAACCACTCCTACCAGATGGCTACTACACAATTCTGGGAGACACCATGTTTATCGTTGAAGAGCAGAGTTCATTGACATTTGAATACGTTCTGTTAAACAGTACTGTAACCATAATAGTCAAGAGTGATAAGGGTGCTCCAGTTGAATCTGCCGAAGTTGCCTTAGGTGATTATGTCAAGTATACAGACTCGAACGGCATCGTTACGTTTAACGTAACTAACGAAACGTATCTACCTCTAACAATCAAGAAACTTGGTTTCAATCCCGTCGTAACCATGCTCAACTTAACAAAAATCAAAGGTGACTTTAATGGCAATAGAATCGTTGATATTGGTGATGTTTGTTATGTAGCATACATCGTCGTAGGAAAATTACCACACGATCCAAGAGCGGACTTTAACAGTAACGGAAGGGTCGACATTGGTGACTTAGCTAAAATTGCCTATTACTTGCTTGGTAAAATCGATAAACTTTAAATAGTATATTATTTTTAAATATTTATTTTATTTTTAAATATAATCTTTAAAGATTAGATGATACAAGGTAGAGACTGTCAAGATGTTATATTTTTATATAGGGTCTTTTCCTAATCACATCTCAGCCAATCTCTGCAAAACCATCTTTTCTCTAAAACCCAGAGCAACGACAATACCAACCAAAAGGACATTCAGAGCTACAAACTTATACACAGATCTTCTTATATATCTATGCAATTTCCTCAAACCGAACGATTTTGCAAGTTTAAATACGTCTATAATAGATCCTACATGCTCTGTTGAAAATTATTTGATGATGTGCTGAGTTTATAAATGTCAAACTACCATCGTCGAATCCACTTATAGATTGATACACTCTAATAGCTATATTTTCAACAGAGCAGATCTTACAGGTTTAAACTCCTCCCATCTTCGCAGTAAATTCATCAACTTCACCT
>CAZUUE010000250.1:0-1702 GCA_964623695.1 uncultured archaeon | reverse complement strand
CTGGAGTTGACGTTCTATGCTCAGATAAAACAGGTACGCTTACGGAGAACAAACTCACAACTGGAAAACCCGTAACCTTTGGATTTAGTGAAGCCGAGTTGTTCACATTTGCCGCTTTGGCATCTGAAGGAGGTAACCCCATAGACGATGCCATACTAAACAGAGTTAAAAAGCCAAGGTGTAGAATCCTGAAATTCAATCAGAGATGAATGGTAAGATCGTTAAGATCACAAAAGGTGCTCCGCAGGTCATATCGGAGATGAGTTTGATCTCTCAAGATCCGTTGATGATCTTGCAAAGAGGGGTTATAGGGCTATCGCTGTTGCCGTAGACTTTGGCGATGGTTGGAAAGCTGTAGGAATAATTCCCCTCTTCGATCCACCGAGGAAAGATTCAGCTGAGACGATAGAAAGGGCAAAAGATATGGGTGTCGAGGTTAAGATCGTTACAGGGGACAACCTTGCGATAGCTAGAGAAATCACATAATTGCCGCCAAAGATCTCATGAGATACAGATATTCGGAGCTTGCAAGGGTAGTTGAAGAGTCAAACGGCTTCGCTGAGGTTTTTCCAGAACATAAATATACGATAGTTGATGTACTCCAGAAGCATGGACACGTAGTCGCAATGACTGGAGATGGAGTTAACGATACTCCAGCTTTGAAAAAGGCTGATGTAGGAATAGCAGTCCACAATGCAACGGATGCAGCAAAATCCTCTGCGGATATTGTTCTAACAAAATCAGGTATTTCGGTAATCGTCGATGCCATTAAGCAGGAGGATATTTCAGAGGATGCAGAGCTATGCGATATATAGGATCGCAGAAACGATAAGGGTTCTATTCTTCATAGCCCTCTCGATAATGGTGTTCGATTTCTATCCAGTTACGGCAACGATGATAATTCTGCTCGCACTGCTTAACGACGTTCCGATACTTTCGATAGCCTTTGACAATGTCGTGTACTCAAAGGATTCAGAAAGATGGAATTTAGAAACTTTACTTGTGATTTCAACGATCTTGGGATTTGCCGGAGTTATTTCGAGTCTCATCGTTTACCTTGCAGCCGTAAAGATGGATTTAGATCATGAAATCCTAAAAACGTTGATGTTTTTGAAGCTAGCAGTCATCTTACGATATTCGTTACGAGAACGAAAAATTTCTTTTGGAGCATAAAGCCGGGAAAGATCTTGCTGTAGAGTGCAATTGCCATGAAGATGATTGCAACGATCTTCGCAATCTTCGGAATTCTGATGACCCCGATAGGAATGAAATGGGCAGTTTTTGTTTGGTTGTATTGTTTGACGTGGTTTTTCGTAAACGACTACATAAAGGTTGCATGTTACAGGCGGTTAAATATGTGAAATCTTCTTTTTAAGCAACAGCTCTATAAACGCTTGAGTTAAGTCAAGCAAGATGAAGATAGCCATACTCGACGGCTATGTTGACGAACCATCGTGTTTAGGTGTTCCTCCCTACATCGCCCCATATCCTCGATACATCTATGGGATGCTAAAAGATTTAGGACTTCAAGCAAAGTATGTAACGATCGATGAATTTAGACAGAATCCAAACATTCAGCGAGAGCTTGAGGGATTCGATTTGGTGATAGTCATAGCGGGTATAGCCGTTCCGGGAAAGTATTTAGGCGGAAACCCTCTTTCGCTCAAGGAACTCAGAATGATTTTAAGAAATCCAAAGAAGG
>CAZUUE010000249.1:0-1703 GCA_964623695.1 uncultured archaeon | reverse complement strand
ATAAGCATGTTTTGGTATGATTATATAATAAATGCTTTTCGTTCACACCGTCAGACGAGAAACTAAGCTTTACCGATTGCACAACGATAGTCCTAATGGAGGAGTACGAGATAGATTGCGTAGCGAGCTTTGATTCCGATTTCGATGGGATTGTAACGAGGATATTCTGATAGGTGTTATTCCTGTGTGCAAGCGGAAGATTCAGAGAAAAATCAGAGGAAGTTTAAGAGGAGGGATGAATTACCTCGTTCTCTGAGGAACTGATTTCGATGATCTCTTTAACATCTTTCAGTTTTAACGTCCCTATCTGAAGAATTAAAGCGATTACACCGCTTACAGAACGCAAAGAAATCCTGCTCTTCAAAGTAGATCAAAACTTGGCAATTATGTTAACCTAAATGGGGCTGAGAATTTTTATTTGATTTCAAAATTCTTTAAATTTTTATCTGATTGTTAAATATCCCCACTTTTGGAACTACTGTTTAGTGCGGAGAGAAGATCAACTTCCTCACAACATTTTGAGGTATCAAACTAAGTTTGTCAGATATCTATGAGCAATTTCAAGAGATCTGTTCATCTCATCCCTGTTGAGCCTCCTTGAAATCTCAGGATAATCCCAAGCCTTGAAAGTTGGATAGTACTGAAACATCAGGTTGAATCTAACATCCCTACCAAGGTTCTCGGCACACCATTCAACAACCCTTTCCGTGCAGCACTCTATGTGATTTGGGAGGACGAGGTGTCTAATCAAGAGCTCACCGTTATCCTTTGCCCTTAAGAAGTTCCTGGTTACAACCTCCCAATACCTCTTAACGTTCGAATACCTCTTTGCACATTCATCGTTCCCATACTTGAAATCGCCGAGCCAAACGTCGACAATATCTTCTATTATCTCAGCGAGTTCAAGGGAGTGATACATGTTCGAGTTCCATACCACTGGAACGTTCACGTTAACATGCTTAAGGATCTCCAGTATCGTGTGGGAATGCTGGTCTGGGTTTCCTCCAACGAAGTTAACGTTTCTGCTACCTTGAACGTACCTTATCTCAATTCTCCTCGCTATATCCTCTGGAACAACTTCGTAATCGTCGTGATAGACTATAGTGTAGTTCTGACAGAAGACACATCTAAAAGTGCAACGGTTGAAGAATATTGTGTGCGAAGGTATTAGCTCGGGCTCCTCACCCATGTGTAGGAATTCGCTTGAATAGTAGCTCTTGACACCGCATTTGCAAAATCCTACTTTTTCATACCTGTTAGCCTTACACTTCCTCTCGCAGAAGTTGCAGTTCTTCAACCACTCCCTCAATATGTATATCTTAAGATCCAAGAAGGAGTAGTTTGGAACTTCCATTTCAAGTAGATCCATGTTGTCGCCCTCTTCCTTTAATATCATCCTGAACTCATCTTTGATCAAGAGATGCATCTCAAGGGCGGATTGAAGATCCTTAGGTCTTTCAGCTTCGATCCTCTTAACAATCTGAAACTTTGCTAAGGCTTCGTTGTTGTTTATCTTTGTGTATCTCTCCAACCCCTTAACCACAAGTTAGATCGTATCTAAAAGTTAATAAACTTTACATGTAATCAAAAACGTTTTTAAACTTTTTAAACATCGTTATCAAACAATAGATGCCGCCGTGGCTTAGCCTGGTAGAGCGGGTGATTCGTAATCACCAGGTCCCGGGTTCAAATCCCGGCGGCGG
>CAZUUE010000248.1:0-1710 GCA_964623695.1 uncultured archaeon | reverse complement strand
GATACGTGATGCCCAGAGAGGAGAGGAACATACCGAAGCTTTTGGTTGATAACGCCGACAGAGAAACAGCACCGTTTGAAGACGCCACAGGAGCTCATGCCGGAGCTTTGTTTGGTGATGTACGCCACGACCCGTTTCAATCGTTTGATAAAAATAATTTGATAATAATAATTGAAGAAGATAATCAGAAAATTGTTAAAATAGGGGATTTCGTCGATTACATTCTTAAAAGGTATAGCGATAGAGTTGAGGAAAGAATCATTGATGGAGTTAGGTACTTAGCGGTTGATTTAAGTGATCTCAACTATTATACGGTTACCTTTGAGAATGGTAAATTGAGAAGAACTAAAATATTGAGTGTGAACAAGAGGATCGGTGAGTTTGAGATAATTCCTGTTAGATACAATGATAAGTTTGTGATTCTAACACCTGAGCATAAGGTTTACACCGATAAGGGACTGGTTGAAGCTAGAGAATACAGAGGATACAGTATTCCAAACACTGAATACGTAATACTGACGGATAAAGATATAGTGAAGACTTATGGTTGTAAGGAACTTGAGAAGTACAGAAGATATCAAGAGTGGTTAAAGTTCAAGGTTAGAAATCCAACTGTGGGTTACAAGAAAGCATCTAAGCTATTGAACTTCAAAGCAAGCACTTTAAGATGGTGGTACGCCGGAATGAAGCCAGTAAGCGTGAAGACTGTTGAAGAACTGAAAAGTCTTGGATTGGTACCTTTGAGATCGAATGACCCAAGATTGCCAACCATTGCAAGGATCTTTGGATATGCCATGGGAGATGGTGATATAGACAGGAATCTAAATACGTTTGCGATAGTTTCATCGAAATCAGAGGTTCTTGAAAAGATAGTTAAAGACTTGAGAACGATCTTCGGGGATTTCGTATATGAAATAAGAAAGAACGATACATCTATGGGTAACAGCTACATCTTCAGAACGACAGATCGAAAGATAATTGGATTTTTTATAGCTCTTGGATTTCCAATTGGAAAGAAGACTGAGCAGAGGTTGAAGATACCAGAATTCGTTTTGACTTCCGAGAAGACTGTTATAGAATTTCTAAGAGGCCTATTCGATGCGGATGGTAGTGTGTTTAGCTATGGAAACAAACGATATTTGGAGGGAACACTAACTATAAGTGTTACAGTTGAGAACGATCCCGATCTAGTCGAAAATAGAAGGGAATTCTTAGAAGATCTTAAGTTAATGCTTGGTCTCTTTGGCGTTGAGTCAAATGTTATCAGTGAGAAGAGAACCGATAGAGGTAAGGTGTTACTGAGATTGCTCATAGGTCACAAACCTAAGAATGTCCAGAAGTTTATTGAAATTTTCAAGCCAGCATATAATGAGGATAAATCTGAGAAGCTTATAGCTGGTTTGAATTATATACGGTCTATCAAGGACAAGTTTAAGGAAATCGAGGTCACACTTAAGGTTAAAGCAACATACAACGTAACCACCGAAACGGGCAACCTCCTAGCAAACGGATTGCTCGTGAAGAACTCCGGTGGTTTAGAAACTCCAGCACACGAGAGGGTTGAAGCCGGAGCTATCCATAGAGCCCATAAGGGTGTCCTCTACATAGACGAGATCAACACCCTTACGATAGAATCTCAGCAGAAGCTTCTCACTGCAATGCAGGAGAAGAAGTTCCCTATTACGGGCCAATCCGAAAGGTCGAGCGGTG
>CAZUUE010000247.1:0-1732 GCA_964623695.1 uncultured archaeon | reverse complement strand
AGCATGTTTTGGTATGATTATATAATAAATGCTTTTCGTTCACACCGTCAGTTATAGAATATATTATAAGTCTGGTTCAAGAAGACATCCTGGACATAGCATACCATTTGAGATTATACCACCTGTAGAAAAAGCTTTAAGTGATTTAAAGGTAAAAATCAAAAGTAGTAGTAATACTCTCCTTTAGCCTTCTGCTCTCTGTCAAGCCTCGATCCAAGTTTATTAACACGTGGTCTCTTCGTCTCCTCATCTCTCCTAAACGTAATACCTAAGCCAGCTAAAAACGTGTTCATACCCTCTCTCATGCCCATCGGCTTCCTTGCAATACCCCTCTTTCCAGGTTCACCTTGAAAGACCATCAGCCTATCGCTTATCATGTCGATTAGGTATATGTCGTGATCGACAACGAGCACACTTTTAGAAAAGTTGAGTGCAAACCTCCTTATGATCCTTGCAACCTCCATCCTCTGCTCGACATCCAAATGGGCAGAAGGCTCATCCAAAAGATAGAGATCTGCCTCTCTAAGTAAGCACGCAACGATGGCTACTCTCTGAAGTTCACCACCACTCAGCTCATCCAGATTCCTGTCCATGAGCTTGTCCAAGCCCAATGGCTTTATAAACTCAGTTTTGTAATACGACGAATCAACCATCGGATTTATCTTCTTCAGAAACATACCTACGGGCATGCTCACATCTGCTTTGACGTATTGCGGTTTGTAAGAAACTTTTAGCTTCAAATCCACCTTCTTCTCGTCATCTTGCAAAACTCCAGCCAGTATCTTGACAAAAGTCGATTTACCAGTTGCGTTCTGCCCCACAACACCCAAAACTTCCTCACACCTCACATCTCCAGCCTCCACCTCAAGCTTAAATCCGTCAAGAGTTTTTGTGAAATGCGAATATTCTACAAGAACTTTCTCACTCACATCTTGCCTCGGCTGGAATATCTCGAACTCTATGGGCTTTTCCCTGATCCTGACGTTTTCCTCAACTAAATAACCTCTCAAATACTGGTTTATGCCAACTCTTGCACCCTTTGCAGGAGTTATAACTCCGTACACTCCAGCCTCACCGTAGCTTATGTGAACGAAATCTGCAAGCATGTCCAATATGGCTAAATCGTGCTCTACTATCAAAACCGGCTTCTTCTCGGCCTTTTCCTTTATAACCTTAGCTGTGTTTATACGCTGGTTTATGTCCAAGTAAGATGTAATCTCATCCAAGAAGTAAAAGTCAGCATCCTTCATCAAACAGCCAGCTATTGCCAACCTCTGCAGTTCACCACCGCTCAAATCTTTGACATCTCTGTTGAGACAGTTCTTTAGGTTGAGTTTTTCAACCATCTCATCCATGATTCCAAGCTCATCGACTCTTTCAAGCAAATCTCTCGCTCTGCCTTTGTAAACCTTGGGAATCGCTTCGATGTATTGAGGCTTAACGCTCGTCTTAATCTTACCCTCCGCCAAATCCTTCATGTAGTTTAAAAGCTCCGTTCCGGCAAATCGCTCGAATATCTCATCCCAACTCGGTTCTTCATCTCTGCTCAAATTTGGCTTCAACTGACCAGTGAGGATTTTCACAGCAGTAGTTTTACCAGTTCCATTCGGCCCGAGAAGACCTATCACATATCCTTTTCTCGGAATCGGTAGGTTGTAGAGAACAAATCCGTTTTTACCGTATCTGTGGACTTCTTTACCTTCAAGCTCGTGAGGTAAGCCCACAATTGATA
>CAZUUE010000246.1:0-1744 GCA_964623695.1 uncultured archaeon | reverse complement strand
GATACAGGAGGTAACTTCACAGTTCAGAAGTCCACCATACCTTAGAGTTGCATTCATCCTAACGATATTTCTGATTTTAGTATACATGGTCCTAACATACAAGGTTTTCTTCGTTGTTGTAACTTCTGAGAGTATGGTTCCAACTTTGAACAGGGGAGATCTTTACCTTGCACAATCCATAGTTATAGATCCAGAGCCAGGAGACATAGTAATGTTCAGAAGACCTAACACATACCTACCAATATCTCATCGTGTTCTTAGGGTTGAGGGTGGAAAGATATACACGGGTGGAGATGCCTCGGGCCCAGATCCATGGACGATAACAAGGAGAGATGTGATTGCTGAGGCTGTAATGGTTAACGGTAAACCAATAGTCATAAGGAATCTTGGAACATACTTCATACTCGATGCTACCAAACTACGTTCAATTGGGCCCTATGGACAAGCATATCTCTTTTACAAGAACCTTGTAAATGCATTTAAGAGCTATTCTGCAGCGATTATGATAGTTGCAATAAGTATATACGTTTACCTTGAGTTGAGGAGGAGGTGATCAGCTCTTGAACCACCTTACGATCTTACCAAATCCTTCCTTCATCTTCTCGTTTAAGAAGTTTCCACCCTTCTTCCCACTGCTCAGAGATTTTGCATAGATGTAGTATAGGTATGCGTAGATGAGGGATGTTGCGAATATTATACCCATTGAAGGTGTGTATCCTATCGTTGCAATCATTATGAGTGAGCTTGATGGGACTATGAGTATGGGTATCCCAAAGACAACCCAAGCCTCAACCTTGTGAAACATGTTGAATTCCATGGTCACAAACACCCACCATATTATGTAGAGTATCGTGTATAGGTATGGTTCGTATGGGACAGTGTAGGAGAGGTAGAAGTTGTAAATTCCAAGGAAGACAAAAAGGGTTATGACAGTTCTCATGTAGAATGCAGACTTGTTGTAAACAATCCTTTCAGGAACTGCAACCTCAGCTGGCTTTGTTAGTGTCTCCTCCATCTTGTCCAATCTCTTCTCAAGACTCGTAACCATAGTTTTTACCTCATTCAAGTCTATCGCCCCACTTGCAACCATGTCTATGAGTGGCTTCAAACGTCTATACATGACATCTTCAAATATGCTCTCCGTAGCAACTGAAAGCATCAATAGTCTCTTGTATATCTTCAGGCTACCACAAAGGAGTAGCAATCCAAAACCGAAGAATATCAGATCTACAATTAGATACTGGATATCTCTCTCGGTTATGAAGTCGTTGTAAAGTGAGATGAGAGACAAACCTAAAATGAATACACCAACAACAATTGCTATCGCTACTACCATCCCCTCAATTCTCATCAACAAGAATCTTCACAACCGTTTATAAGCGTTTCTTAATGTATAACTGTGTTCAAGAATAATCTTCTGGAGTAGGACTGCAAGAATATTTATATTCTCTGGGATTCTGACATTTACGATGTCGAACTAATTCTCAAATAAGATTACTGGAGATAGATGAAAGATTTCAAAAGCAGAGAAGGAGGAAGTTTAAAGGACCATCAATCTGAAAGAAGAGTTTAAGTTCATCGCTATTTTCTCTTAAAATTCCAAAATCACTACTGGGTATTCAGATAAAAGGAGTTTAAGCTTAACGAGTTTTTAAGCCAAATACTACACATTTCTTGATTTCAGTTTTCTAACTGGCATAAAGATCTGCGAGATCTTTGTATGCGTTAGGGGTCGGAGAACCTT
>CAZUUE010000245.1:0-1753 GCA_964623695.1 uncultured archaeon | reverse complement strand
CCCTGAGAATTTTGTTAAGAGTTTGTATAATGAAGGTGGAATAATAGACACACTCAGATGACTGGGAAAGTACTTAAGTGACCTTCAGTTTTTTAAAAATGTGATCAAAACAGTCACAATTGAACCGTTTCGACCTTGTCAGATATACTGTTTCTAACGTCTATCAGTCTTTTAACCTTCTCAATGTCGATCCTATTTCCTAACTTGAAGTAAGTTCCAACTATCACACCATCGCACAAACCGATGTATCTCCGTAAGTTGTTCGGATTCACACCACTTCCGACAAACACTGGTAAATCTGTACGATCCCTGATGAACTTAAGCTCTTTCAAGTCAACCTCATCACCCGTCGTCCTTCCCGTAACTATCAAAGCATCTGCCAAAGATCTCTCAACGTTCTCGATGTAATCCTCAAGTTCAACGATGTGATGTGAATGCTTAACATTTACGTCCGCATAAACCTTAGCCCTGCAATCTATGAATTTTCTGTATCTCATCAAATCACCTGCCTTCCCCTCCAAAGTTCCCTCAGGTGCGATCGAGATGAAGTAAAGCTGGTTAACTCTAACAAAATCTGCATTTACGGCCTTTGCTATTGCCAAAGCTGAAAATGGATCATTTCTCAATACGTTTATCCCAATCGGAAGTCCAGTTTCTTTTTTAACCTCCCACGCTATCACGCTCATGCATGAGACAGTTACCCTATCGACCTCCTTCAAAAAGGGCTTGTCTCCATAGTTCTCGATCAATATAGCATCCACACCACCCTCAGCTAAGGCTCTTGCATCTCTAAGTGCATTATCCATCACACCTTCGTAAGATTCGTACAGTGGTGAAGACGGTAGAGGATCCAGATGTAGGACGCCTATGACGATCATATATCCTTTATCTCCTCTTCGATCTTCCTCAAAATCTCCTTTATCTCCTTTAAATCCTCCTTAAGTTTTTTTAGATCTGCATCTCCCCTTATAACAGCTCCATGCTGAGTCGGTTCTATTATACCAGACTGTTCAAGAACCCTCAACGAGTATCTAACCTTATGCTTTGGCATACCAACGAGCTCGGAGAGTTTGAATATTCCAATCGGCTGGTTCTTCATCACAGCTTTCATGACGTTCACGTGCCTCAAAACGATCTCAAGCTCCATCTTAGCCTTCTTCAACACCATGCCAAAAATTGGCAACAAAATTTAAAAGTTTTTTTAAATTTATCTCGATCTTGAAAGTTCTATCTCCAACTTCTCAGGATCGTACTTCCAATCCTTTGGTAGGATTCCCTTCTCCTTGTAGTAGTTTGAAAGTCTCCATATCTTTGCCTCTATGAGCTGTAATCCTCTCATGTTATGTTTGTCCTTCTTATGAACGGCTAGATGTTTTCTGAGATTTATAGCCTTCTTTATAAGAGACTTCAGATCCTCCGGAAGTCCGGTGTATAAACCTTTTTCCCTCAGAATCCTTACGATCTTCTTTCCAGTGATTTGTCTGACCGATGGAATTCCGTATCGATCTCTCAGAATCATACCTATCATGCTCGGCTCGTGACCCTCTTTGTAAAGTTCTACAACCAGTTTCTCAACTTCCTCAGGTTTCATCTCAACCCATTCTGGTGGATGATCTCTGTAAATCCTCTTTGATCCCGATTTACCTCTCCTTCGAGCGTGCATCCTTGCCATAACTGCAAAGACTAAGCGATTACTTAAATACGTTACGATGCCAGTATAACGTTGACTTAGGAGATACTATATAAATAATAT
>CAZUUE010000244.1:0-1758 GCA_964623695.1 uncultured archaeon | reverse complement strand
TTCAGAGGAGGATAAATTTGAATCCCATGCCTGGGAACGTCGCAGTTTATTACAATGGAGAAGTAGGAAGGTTGAAGTTCTATCAGTCTATAGGGAAGTAAACGACCTCTATACCAGCCTTCTTTAGGAGTTCCAAACCCCTCTTATCCGCGTAATCCTTTCCGTAAACAACCCTCTTTATACCCGCATTTATTATCATCTTAGCGCATGTTATGCATGGACAGTGCGTAGTGTAAAGTGTTGCACCATCGATGCTTATACCGAACTTTGCAGCCTGAATTATCGCGTTCTGTTCAGCGTGCAATCCCCTGCAGTTGTGAACTGTAAACGATTCCGTCGTGAAGGAGTGATCTCCCTCAACTTCCAGATTGTAGACCTTACCGTTATAGAACTCCGTTTTCACGTGTGAAACCACGGTATACAGCCTTCCATTCTTTATGCATCCCGTCTTCAAATTCTCATCTCCTTTTATCCTGAGTATGTACATAATGGATTCATCTGAAGACTTGACATCAAGTGCTGGAAGTAAGTTCATCCTTAAACAGACCTGATACATCTGAAGGGCAAGGGTTTTAGAGGCCGTAAAGCCAATTGCGTCGAGTATTTCCCCGTAACAATCGCATTTAAGCCATCCCATAAGCATATGCCTCTGCAACTTCGGCTTTACCCTCATGAGTTCCATCGGAATCCTCTTTGCATGTGCATTCATGCCGAACATATTTTTAAAGACTGTTGCCAGCATATTGGATTGGAATCTTATCAGCGTTGATGATCCCCTTTTATACGTGCATGGATTTACATCGAAGAATTCCTTCATGGCACTTACAATCTTCTCTTCGAAATCCAATTCCATCCTTCTCAGGCTAAACGCGATTTTATTTCCTGATGTCCATCCACTGGCCAAGTAAATTCCGAAGAGCCACATAAGATCACTGTTAACTTCTACCTCAAATGGAAGATTATCGATTAAACGAATCTCATCTCCCTTAAAACTTTTCTTGGGCGATCCCATGCTTACGGATTTACATCCGCCAGAACCGTAAAGTTCCTCTATGCAATTGTGATTCTCACAGAAGTTCATGGATCCGGAAACATCTCTGTAAACCTCTGACGGTTCGTTAACGTATTTTGACAAATCCAAATTCTTTAAATCTTCAACCCCCACTTCAAATCCGAGTACAACAAGATCTCCCTTCTCTAGGAGAATTGCCGGTATCCACTCCTCACAGTAAAAATCGCATCTCTGGCAGTAATCATTGCAAATCTCACCTCCATCAAAGTATCTCTTGGTTTTTACAGCAAGAATTTCGTGTTCTGGTGTGAGTTTTATCGGTAAAAGGCCTGCTGGCTTAACGATACAAATCATTCCCCTGTATCTTCTACAGACAACCCTGAGGACTCTACGATAAAGATTTTTATGAGTTAAAACGTAATCACCCTCTCTGACTTTGGAGATCTCAACAAAACCTTTATTCGTTAACACTTCAACATCAGATGCCAAGCAGAGTTCCTGTCTTTCACCACTTGGAACTCCTAGTTTTTCCCTTAAACATCCTATATCTAAGCAGTGTTCAAGACCGGAAGGCGCTCCGTTATAGCCCGTTGTAAGTATTCTCTTATCCTTTACGATTATCGCACCAACCTTCTGTCTTAAGCAGGTAGATCTCTTTGAAACAACTTTTGCAAGTTCCATGAAGTACTCGTCCCAACTCGGCCTCGACACATAAAACGTTTCATCATGCTATTATAACCTTACCG
>CAZUUE010000243.1:0-1763 GCA_964623695.1 uncultured archaeon | reverse complement strand
TCTCTAATGTCTTTGTACGTTAAAACGATTGTTCTCATGTTTCAAACTTTTCACAGTTTAAAAAAAGTTTTAACTCGTTTCGATGTTTAAAAGGTATGAGTGCGTACAGATTACTCCATCCCAGACCAGCTCTTGTCGTCGTTGCGAAGAACGGAAAGGTGAACGCGATGACTTTAGCTTGGCACATGCCAGTTGAAGAAAGCAAGGTCGCGATAGCTGTTGATAGGGAAAACTACACGTACGAATTGATAGAGAAATCAAAAGAGTTTACTTTAAACGTTTTACCCGTAGAAATGATAGATATCGTTTGGAAAGCTGGAACCATGAGCGGAAGATACGTTGACAAGATTGAGAAGATTGGAATTGAACTTGAAGATGGTGTCAAGATAGGAACACCACACGTGAAGGGTTGTTTGGGATATTTGGAGTGTAAGGTTCTGGATGAGATAAAACTTGAGGAACATTCGATCTTCATAGCGGAGATCTCTCACTCTTGGGCAGATGAAAGGTACTTCAAAGACTTGTGGCTTGAAGGTGCGAAGATCCCGATGCATGTTGGAAAGGACGTATTTGCGACACCGTCCAATTATATCAAAGTACGACGACGACGGTGAATATCGTCCCGATTAGATCTGCAAGTGTCGTTATTGCCGGAATCGTCACGTTATCTGGATCTAACCCCATTTTATAAGATAGAAATGCCAGGGAGTAACTCAAGATCATAACCAATAGAACGAAGATTGGATATAAAAGAAAGAATTCATAATGAACTTCGGCGATCCTATTCAACTTTACAGACACGATGTAACCCAACGAATACATGAAAAGTGAGAGAAGTGGAGATGTCGAGAGGAGTGAAAGTATGTCTTCAACGGATTTTAGATCGAAGAAAGTCTTGACTTCACCAAGATGGAGTCTTGTAGATGTCTTTGAGCCCACCACACAACCGTAGTTACCCAGGCTGTCGAGGATTGAGGGGTAGAGAACACTGAATATGAACGCTTTGTATACAAATTCGCTGTAACTTTCAAATATACTCCCAGACAAACCTTCAACCATCGCAAAGAGTATCAAAATCGTTGATAGCTCTAGAAAAGTTCTTTTATTAATTTTAAATCGAAAGAGGAGGAATATCGAAAGTGATATGAGTAAAGTCATTACCATGTAAAATATCTCCCCTCTAATTTCAAACAGTATGACAAAAGCTATGAGCATAGGGATTGTCAAGATGTCAGATATTGATGTCACTAGCGGTGAAGCTATCGCATCTGGATCAATACCTCTCCTGAAGGGTATGATCGAAACGACAGCCGTAGCGTAACCCAGAAGAATGCTTACAAATATCGTTGATGATACAAGTATAGCCAGAACATTTAATGCATCTCTACCAATTTTGAACAATCCAACGATCCACAAGAATAAGATTGGGAGAAGGGATAGGTATATACCCAAAACCAATCCTTCAAAAACCCTCCTTTCTTTTAAACTCGGTCTGATTTCACCTAAGAATAGCGAAGTCGTGAATCTCGATGCTAATGCTCCGTATATGTTCCCTCTCAAACCCATCAATCCTGGTAAAACCAAGAGTAATATTGGATAGTCTACCATGAGTTTATCGAAGTATTTACCTAGAAAAGTTCCACCTACAAAGTCCAGAGAAGTGCAAAAGATGAGTGCTGGAAAAGTAACCCTCCAAGCCTCTCTAAATTCCCTCACCAAAACTCACGAACTTTAAATGTATTTGAACTTTACTTATTACACTC
>CAZUUE010000242.1:0-1770 GCA_964623695.1 uncultured archaeon | reverse complement strand
GTGAATTAGCTGCTTATTTGAGATGTGGAGTCGTCTGAATGGAGATTAAATGGTGTGTTGGTGGAACGCCATAAATCAAATATTATTCCCACTTATGTATTCTTGGCGGGAAGATGTTAGCTAGGATAGACTAAAAAGGGTAGGGGTTCAGCGGATGTCCGCACTGATGAGCGAACATCCGCATTGGGACACATCAACTTCCTCAGGGTTCATCGGGAGTAAATCATCGGTCTCTTTCGGGGTAACCCCTCTTCCCCTTTCGGGGAAGGAAACCCCCACATCCTTAGCCCGAATCCGTCACATCCCCCCACAGCTCGCGGGGTTTTGACGCTTCAGTCACAGACTGGTAGTGATACAACATTGTTGATGAGGTATTTAAATCTTCCACAATGTGGTGTCACAACCCACGGACTAAATATATTTAAAGGAAATATAAATGTGTCATGTTCACCAATGCTCACAAAATCTGAAACTGTTTCGCAAGGCTTTACATTCCAAAGAAGATAAGGGAGAAGCTTGGCAATGAAGTGTATCTAGTTGAAATGGATGACGGAATAATCGTAATTCCAAAACCTAAAGATCCTGTAAAGGAACTCGAAGAAATCGGTAAATCCCTGCCGGATAAACCGATTGAAGAGCTTAAGAAGGAAATCCTAAAGCAGGCGATGAAGGAGCTTGGATGGCCTACGCTGATACTTCTTTTTAACTTCACTAAAGCCCAAGGACTGGCTGAAAGACAAAGCTAAAGCCATGCTCAGCAAATACAAGGGTCAGAGGTAGTGATGCAACATTGTTGATAGTATATCTAAATCTTCCACAATGTGGTGTCACAACCGAGTCAGATAACCACTTCAGAAGTTACTTTCATCGAACTCATGCTTCTTGCTAAGCGCTACAATCTCGATCCAGTGAAGATTACTACGAGTGTCATGGCTATATGCAACATCGACGACGAAAGACTCCTAAAAGCTGCCATCTATATCAGAGATTACGGTGTTGGAGTCTTCGACGCTTTTCACGCAGCCCACTGCAGTGGAAATATAATCAGCTCCGACTCGGTCTTTGATAAGTCCGGAATTAAGAGAATCAAGCTCGAAGGGTGAGATTATGAAGGTCATGGAGTTCTGGAGAAAGAGATATGTCAAGGGAAAAGCAAAGGAAAAGAAACTTTGCAGGATGTAAATCCTTATTTAACATCCAAGACATGCTCCCGATGCAGCACCTCAAATTACCGAGTATTTCTACGATACCAAACATCCAAAACTCGATCTATTTTACTCGACCCATGTGTACGGAAGGATCTGACTGTCCGACTTTCCAGATCTACCAGACTATTTGGAAAGAGATAAAGGTCGTGGCATTCAGCAGCCATCATAAGTGGGATGAGTACGTTTTCGAGCAATACAGCATCAAAGGCATCGCAGATGGGTTCATATTCGGATTTGACCCAGAGTTTGGAGATGTACAGTATATAATCAGAGAGGGAATGCCCTAGGTTTTCACGACCTTCTTAACGGCAAGGGTAGTCTACGATTATATAAAAAAGCACGATATATCCCAGTTCCTTGTATACGGTTGTGCATTCGGGTATCAGATACTCTAAAGCTTGGAAATAAGATTGTGAGTGCGCGAAGTTGATGGAGATCGTAAAACATCACTACAGCAAACCCATGGATTGGATATCTCCAACATGGGTATTACAACTTACGCATACCGAAAGATGAAGGGCTGAGGTTTATTGCTTACTGGTAAATTTAGTCATAACACCCT
>CAZUUE010000241.1:0-1777 GCA_964623695.1 uncultured archaeon | reverse complement strand
GAGTTTCTTCCAACCGCTTACATATTCCTGAAAGCTATACTTGAGTATCCTAAGAAGTATGGGAAAAAGCTGAAAGAAGATGTTGAAAAGTGGGGAAATTGGATTATTGAAAGGCTTGGAGAAGATAAGGACATAAGAGAGCTTTATAATGAAGATATTGCAGTTTATATAGGCACTTGGGAGGTTAAATGTCCAATATGTGGTAAATACACTCCTCTGGTCGGAAACTGGTGGCTTGCAAGAGTAGAGAAGAGATACACCTACATGAAGCCTAAGATTGATGGAGATAGGGTCGTCGTTGAGGTTGTAGAAGGTAAGAAGGATGCTCCTCAGCCGAATGTTAGAGGAAGACCTGAATTTGCAAAATGTCTACTCTGTGGTACTGAAATAACTTACATCGACTCAGAAAGTGGTAGAATCTACAAATCTAAAAGAGAAGTGCCAAAAGCTTTGAGAAACAGACTTGAATTCTATCCGAAGTTTGCAATAAGAGAGTGGAATGCTAAGCTTGAAGAGTATTTAGACGGAAGAATAAGCTTGGAAGAGCTTAAGAATGTTAGGGCAAGACCGAGATTGCTTGTGAAGATTAAGGTTACGGATGGAGATTTAAAATTCGAGCCTTGTGCTGAGGAAGATAACGAGAAATTGTGGAAGGCATTGGAGAAAGTTAAGGAGATTTGGGGAGATGCGGATATTCCAACTGAACTATTGCCACCATATGGTTCAAGGGGGATGGGAGGAGATCTTAAAACAATTATTTGGGGTTTCGACAAATGGTTCAAGCATTTCAATCCACGCCAGCTCCTAACTCTTGTTAAGCTTATAAAACTGATTCGTGAAGCTGGCAAGAATATTGAGGAAGAAAAACTGAAGGAAGGTTTTAGTTGTGAAGAATCTTTTGGATACACTGAGGCTGTCGCGACTTATTTGGCAATAGCGCTATGTAAGTTTGTTTATCTAAATTCAGTGGCTAATAGATGGGATGGATCGTGGCTCAAGATTGGGGAAAGTTTATCAGAAAGAGGTATAGCAATGAACTGGAATTGGGTAGATGCGGGTCCAGATAATGAGTTTGTGGGTTCTTGGGTTAAGTCTCTAAATGCTATCGTCAGAAGTTTGTCATATCTGGTTGAACAAGTCGAAAACAGCCCCAGTAGAGTCAAAAACCTTCTCGATGATGCTACGATCCTCAGCTCTCTAAATGATGAGAAATTTGACATAATCGTTACTGATCCACCATACAGAGATGATATCCCATACGTCGAACTTAGCGACTTTTACTATGTTTGGCTTAAGCGAGCTTTAAGTGACGATAACTTAGCTCCTCGTTTCCATCAAAACGCTCTAATTTACAACACCCAATGGGAGTCTCTTGCTTTAAACGAAATCAGCTACAATGAAGGAAGGTTAAAGCACTTCGGAGTTAAATCTGCTGAAGACTACTACGAAAAGCTCCTCGGCATGGCTTTCAGAAGGATGTCCGAACTTCTTAAGGATAACGGCTTATTCGTAACATACTTCGCCCATTCAAGCCCCGAGGCTTGGATAGAGCTCATTGAAGCAGGTTGGAAGAGTGCTAAACTTTATGTTAGCAGAGCTTGGAATATTGTTACTGAATCAGCCCAAAGGGTTACAGCCAGAGGAAAAACTGCTCTCGAATCGAGTATAGTCGTAGTATGGAGAAAGAGACTTGACGGAGAAAAAGTTGGGGAATTCCAAAATGTTTACAGAGAAGCAATCGAAAACGCAAAGAAGGCTAAAGAAACCGCTCTAAAAT
>CAZUUE010000240.1:0-1778 GCA_964623695.1 uncultured archaeon | reverse complement strand
GAGCTCATTGAGTTTAATAAAGAAAAGGCCAGATCTATGTTCAGCATTGAATACCTCAAAGAGTTCGTTAAGATTGCTGGAAGTGGCGACATACTGACGATTCACATAGGGGATGACTATCCGGTTAGATTGGCCTTTGATGTTGCTGACGGGAAGTTGAAGGTCGAATACATACTGGCCCCACGTATCGAGGCAGAATGAAGAGACCGTTTTTACCGATATTACCGTTCCTCAAGAGATATCCATTTTTAAGCTACGCCGATATATTCAAGTTTGAAAGATCCGAGATACTGTCAAACCTGAGCGGCGCGGTTGAGAGAGTTAAGAGGGTTTTAAATGGTGATTTTAAGATTGAAGATGGAAGTTTGGAGTTCATATGCGCAGGTTGCGTTGAGAAGGATGAGTGTAGCGGTTTTGAGGAGTGCAGTTATCCCATCAGACTTGAAAACTATCTCATGAAAAAGAGGGAAACTAGGGAGTCGATATTGGAATGGAAGAGATGTATGGTTGTCGTATCTAACTTGGAAGATCACTTGAGGAGGAAGTTTGTTGTTAAGATGGCAAGGATCTTTAGAGAGAAGTTAAAGAGAGAGTGCGAAGATTTCATACTGATCGTCGCTAAAGATCTTGGATTGAGATTCAAAAGAGGAGCTGATGGTATACATGTCGATTTCAGGGATTACTTGAAAGGTGCTGTAAGGATAAAATCTAGGGATTGGAAGCTCGTTAATAAGGATGTTGTTAAAGGGTTTGTTCGTCTGACGAGAGATGAGTTTTTAAGGTTGATTGAGGAGTTCATAAAGGAGAGACTTATGGAGAAGGTTCCAATTAAGATTTACGTAGATATTGGTATCGAGAGATCTGAGCTACCTGTAAACTTCGAATGCTTCCCGGAGTGCATGAAGAAGATCTTGGCGGATCTAAACGACGGAAAGAACGTCCCACATACAGGTAGATTTTCAATCGCATCCTTTTTGATAAACGTAGGTTACGACATCGAAAGGATAGTAGATGTATTCAGAAATGCACCAGACTTCGATGAGGAAAAAACGAGATATCAAGTTGAGCACATAGCTGGAATGAGAGGAAAATGTGAGAAGTATGCAGTTCCAAGTTGTGAAACGATGAAAAGTTGGGGCTTGTGCATCTGGGAGTGTGATGTTGATCATCCCATGAAGTTTTACAGGGGTTGTATGAATGAAAGAAGAGATCGTTGCAAGAGGACATCCAAACATTCGAGCAACTCACAGGACAACACTTGAGGTCACAAAGGAGAAGGAAGTTACTCCAAGGGGTGACTGTATAATAGGTGTGAATGCTGAGAAGGCAGTCTCTGATCTAAACGAAGGTTTGAAGTTTTGGTTGAAGTCTGGTGGAAAGATAAAGATCGAAATAGTATTACCAGACTACGATTTGAAGGATGAGTTAATGGCTTATGGAGATCCAAGACTCACCTTTAAACATAATGCTGATGTAGTGATTAGAAGGAGCGATTTTGTCTGTGATAGAACTCTGGCAGTGAGATCAAACAAATCGGCAAGGGATATAAGTAGGGAGATCGTTGAACTTTTGAAGGATCCGTATACCGAGCTTTTACTCATCATTTATACTAAGAGCTGATGTTTAATTGTTAACCCTAGTTCCCACCAAAAGTAATATGAATTAACAATAATCCAGCTGAATTATGGATTTAGTGGGTGGTTGTATTCACACATACTAAATATATAGGGTCACTTTCATAGACTTTCTTAATAAAATTGATGTTCATCTTTTATAGG
>CAZUUE010000239.1:0-1814 GCA_964623695.1 uncultured archaeon | reverse complement strand
CCCATGTATTTGTTTTGTAGTTGTTAGTTAAAAATGTTTTGTCTGATACTCTAAATCCAAGAGTTGAGAGATATGGAGCAGAAGGTTGTTATAAATGGAGGGAGCATAGCCGGACTTGAAGCTGCAATAAATTTCTCCGAGTTTTGCGACCACGTTGTCGTGTTTGAGGAGCACGATGAGATTGGAGAGCCTTTGCAGTGTGCAGAGGGCTGGATACACTTCACCGGTGTTAAGCCATACATCAATGGTAGAAGGGTAAACGAGGTTGATGTTATAATTCTTGACAGGAAGTGTAATCACAAAACGTCATTCAGCATCAAAATTAACGGTAGTGTTGAGATAATTAACAGGCCAAAGACAGAGAAGAAAATGGCGAAGATGGCCGAGGATAGAGGAGTGAGGATATTCACCGGAAGCAAGGTAACTCTGCTCGGACTCGCAAAGCAGTTCTCAGATTATGATTTGATAGTTGACGCTTCCGGTTATCCATCGCAGTGGTGCAGAGAGTTTGGCGGGAAAAAGCCGTATGCACCGGCAGTGCAGGCCATGTGTGAGAAAGATACGGATAAGATAACGATGTTCCTGCATCCAGAACTTGATGGATACTTCTGGATATTTCCAATGGCTGATAGCGGCTCCAAGGTCGGTGTTGTCTCGTTCACAAAACCGAGGGTGCCTTTAAGAAAGCTCCTCGATGAGATGATGAAAATGACTGGACTCTACGATGAGGGCTTTGAGCCAACATCGTATACTGGCGGATTGATCGGCTGCTACAGAAATTCTCCATTCGTGAGAGAGCTAAATGGAATAAAAGTCGCTCTCGTCGGTGACGCTGCTGGGATAGCCGATACATTTGCAGGAGAAGGGATGACGAAGGCAGTAATCTCTTCAAGAGTTCTTGCAAGGTGTGCAAGGGAAGGTAGAATTTACGACTACGAGAGGGAATACTACAAGGTGATGAAGGGACATTATTTCTTGGTCTCTGTATTTACATACTTAAGGAAGAATTTTGCTTTATTGAACCTGTTTGGGAAGTCCGGCATTCTTGGTGTGGTGAATAGACTAGCTGTTCGTTAGGTGTAGGTAATTAAGCGTAGCACAAGAGGCTAAAAGAGAATTGAGTGTATGGGATAATTTAAAGGTTGAACACTAAAGATTAAACTTTATAAATCAATTAATTTTATTAAATTTTCATATTTTCTGGTGTAGTAGCCTGCAAACTTCATCAAGGTGAGCCACCCATACTCTGGTTTAAAGTCTAAACCTATAATTTGCGCAGGAGTCTTTCCATTTAATGATTCGAGTTTGCAAAAGAAATTGTAATAAACTCTCAGAAGATCGAGATAGGATTGCATGCTCCCAATCGACTTAAACGTTCCACTCCTAGGTACTCGTTTCCGAATCCTACTGTGTTGACTCTCGATTTGGTTGATTATGTCGAAAGCCTCTTTCTTTGTTTTAGATATTAGCTTCGCGTTTGGGCAGGTCCATCTTATCGCAGTAATGTGCTGCTTTAAACCATCACTTAACAACACACGGTTCGAACTTAAACCGGAGTAGGGCGAGTCTTAGAACCTTCAGTGATGCATCAACATCCCTCTCCCTCGAAGCGTGCGTCGATATCCAGTATCTCGTCTTTGAATCGATCACATTGGTTATATACATAGCTCTGCGTCTTTGGATCATGTCATCGATCTGCCACTCATCACTTCTGTATTGTAGAGCTAAAATCTCGAAGTCTGTAAGTGCTTTTGTACACTTTTTATAGTTATTCTACCAACTCCTGCACTATTCCAATACATCCACCAAACTTC
>CAZUUE010000238.1:0-1855 GCA_964623695.1 uncultured archaeon | reverse complement strand
TGCTCCTGATAATACTCTCGGCAGTTCTAGGAGGTCTTGGAACGATATACGGATCCATTATTGGTGGATTTCTGATATACCTTGCAAAAAACTGGTGGCTGAAACCAATAATTTCTCAAATACCTTCCATGATTCCCATAAGTGACGATATAATTCTTTATACCATACTGATAATTATAGGAATTCTTATGCCCAGAGGAATTTACGAAGATTTGAGAAAGGTTGTATCGGCGATTGTGAAGAAGACTTAATTATATTCATTTACCTATTCAAGAATTCGAAATCCTCGTAGCTTAAGTTCCAGTTCATGGAATCTGCAAATTCCTTTAATCTGCTTATCCTTTTAGATTTCGAAATTATCATGACGTTTTTATAGAGTATTATTCAGTTCAAAGCAACATGGTATGCGCTTCTGTCATATTTCCTACCAATATCGCGCAACACGTAATTTCTCTCAGAATTCCCCTTCAAGAGGTAATAGGCTATTACTGTTATTACTTTCCTTAAGCAGTATGGTAGCATATCTCTCTCAATTCTCCTATCCATCAGACTGTACTTCATTGATTTACAACGACATAGTACTTCGATAAAAAGCTCCTTGTAATCTCGAGTTCTTCAAAGCTTAAGTTTCTGACATCTTATCCATCCTAGATCTACTAGATATCCGAGTGTTCTCATTGCCTCTCCTAGCGGCATATAAATCTTAAACCAGTGTATCAAAAAAATACCTTCACATTAATCCTTTTTAAACTCATCTTGATAGATTTTATCAGCTTTCTCTGCGAGTGTTCGTAGGTGATACCTTTGTAACTGAAAATGTCATCTCCATCAAAGAATCTATTGCCCTACCACCAACTCTTCACCGTGACAGTTACGTACATTTCAGCTGTATCTATTATAACCTTTAATCCAAATTCCATTCCGGCTTCAATCGCTTTCACCAATTCGTCATCTTTTGAGTTATCTGCTGTCAGATAACTGTCTACCCTGTGTCCTATTCCTATCGACGGAACGATATGCCACAACAATCTTAAATCTTACTTCCATAGATCAAAGAGTCTAGTCTTTTCAATTATTTCTCCGCTTTCCGAATGCGGTGTTCTGAGTACGCTATCTCCATACTTTTCAATTTCTCTTGCCTCATCGGCTAGCATTCCAGCAATTCTCATCATTTCATGGGCCGATGCGCAGAGAAGTGTAAATCTTTCAGAATCCTTTTCCCTAAAGCAGGCTCTTTCGGTTATCTCTGATATCTTCTCAAGTATGAAAATAGATGCCATGGCCTTAGCTCTTGCGTAAGGATTTTTAAACCCAGCGAATTTCATCGCGACATCGTGATTTACAAAAACCCTTGGGATTTTTCCCTCCTTTACAGCACGGTTTATCTCGAACTGAATCAATCTAATAACACCAGTTACCGCCAGAACTTTTATTATATCCGAATTGAATATGCACATCTCCGTGGGATCGAGGAATTCCCTTCTGGCACCTATCATTGCATCCGACTCGACAACTATATACCCTACGTTGTCTTCTATCTCTTTGACGAACTCTTCAGATATCCTATTTGTTACGATTATCGTGGGTTTTTTAAAGCGAGGTTTTACATACTTTGAGGCATCTGGGCAACAGACTATCACTATGTCCACGTTAAACCTGTATATCTCATCTATGATCTCAGGTTTTATCTTGGAACCGGAAGAGATTACAAATGTTTCAATGTCCTTTCTCCTTGCTAGTTCGTCCAGTACGTATTCGATCAGTACTGAGCTTCCTATTGCACCGAGTTTAACTATTCCTACCCTCATATCCGGATATACCTCACGATCTCTTTTATAACTTTGTACTTATCTCT
>CAZUUE010000237.1:0-1856 GCA_964623695.1 uncultured archaeon | reverse complement strand
AAAGAAGCTTAAAGTTAAAGAAGGGGATAAAATAGTATTTGTTGAGAAAGATGGAGAGATACTAATACGGAAAATCTAACAAAATTTAATATTTAATAACTTAAAACATCCCTAACCCATTTCACAACCCTTTCAATCCTCTCCTTAGCAGTCCCCAAATAATTTTCTGGCTTTAATAATTCCCTAAGCTCTTCCTCACTAAAACATTTCATAACCCTTTCATCCCTAAGAAGTTCATCCAAAAGTTTACTGTTATTAGCGTAAGTCCTCATAGCTATTTCTCTAACCAATTCATGTGCCTCCTGCCTGTTAAAACCCTTCTTAGTTAAGGATAACATTACAGCTTCACTCAAATTCAATCCCCTAACGTTTTCAAGATTTTCTTTAATCCTATCGAAGTTTAACTTTAGCCTTTCAACGATTCTTATCATCTTCGTCAGTATGTGATCTGTCAAAACGGTAGCCTCAACCAGAATTATCCTCTCCGCCGAAGAATTCGTCAGGTCTCTCTCCTCCCACAGGATTGCACTCTGATGCATCGGCTCCACGAAACCCCTGACAACCCTCGCAATTCCGCAGACATTCTCGCAGTCTATCGGATTCCTCTTGTGTGGCATTGTCGAACTTCCGACCTGTCTCTCACCAAACTCCTCCATGACCTCTCCAACCTCCCCTCTCTGAAGTATCCTGAAGTTTGTGGCTATCTTCTCAAGAGTCGTTGACAAGTTTGCAAGGAATTCGACGTATTCGCAGTAGTGATCTCTCGGGATTATCTGTGTCGATATCAAAGCCGGTTTCAAGCCTAAAATCTTCATGACTTCTTCCTCGATTTCAAGACCTTCCTCCCCAAATCCAGCCTGAGTTCCAACGGCTCCGCTCATCTTACCGACCAGAAGTCTGTCCTTCATCTGTTGAAGTCTTACGTAGTGTCTCGCAAGCTCGGAAGCCCAAACGGCGAACCTGAAACCGTATGTAGTAGGCAAAGCTGGTTGTCCGTGAGTCCTACCCAAGCAAATGACATCTTTATACTCCAAAGCCTTTTCGCACATAAGATCTATGAGCCTTCTCAATTTGGATTCGAGTATCTCAACGGAATCTCTCAGCTGGGTTGCAACTGCCGTGTCTGTTATATCATTGGAAGTTGCACCGAAGTGAACCCACCTCGCAACCTCTTCATCCAAAACCTCACTTAAAGCCTTCACGAGAGTCATCACGTCATGCTTTATAACCCTCTCTATCTCTTTAACGCGTTCGGGAGTAACCTTCGAAGCCCTATTCTCAGCTTCTTTCACCTTATCCTCGTCCAAGTAACCTCTCTTAGCCAAAGCCTTAAGCAAGGCAATCTCAACCTCGATCATCCTCTTTATCCTGCTCTCCTCGCTCCAAATGACCTTCATCTCCTCGGTTCCATACCTGTAATCTATTGGGTGAACGATCATAAGGTCTATACGTGCAAGGGTTATTTAAAACAGTTAACTTCATAATTCTTAGACTCGCATTTTTTAGCGATAAACCCACTCACGAAATTTCGCAATCTAAAGACATACAAAGTCACACTTAAAGGATTGATCTAAATAGGAGCTTAACGTTTAAGATTTATTTGTGTTGTAACTACGTCAACAGTTGACAGATAAACATGATAAATCATTATTAGAATATAATATTAATTAAACTGTTATTATAATATCATATACAATGTTACATCTTATTGTGGATTGCCATCTTCTCAACGTTTTTCCCTCGCCCTACGCTCAGCCTTTGCCTCTCTTTCCTCAAGTATCTTATCCAACCATCGAACACCAAACAGGTAATTAATGCATAGTTACACCTATCCCCCAACCAAAGAGTGGATAGAA
>CAZUUE010000236.1:0-1865 GCA_964623695.1 uncultured archaeon | reverse complement strand
GTCTCCCAACAGAGACCACGATACTTTTCACTACAGCTTTATCAATATCTACTTTGAACACATTAACGTTTATTTTTTCAGGAGCTGACCACTTAAATCCTGGTTATTGTTACGAGTTCTTCATATTTGAGAAAGATTTAAATGTTACAAATTAAATTTTAAAATCATGATGTTTGATATATCGATGCTACTGTCATCGATCCCACCAATGACGTGGATCGTTTTGATACCAGAAATAATATTGGCAATAATCGGAGCATCTACAAAGAGATATAAGTTGTGTGCATTCGGTGTTCTACTGATATTTCTAACCGTACTAGCCGTATTAACGTATCTTATCATTGAAAAGACTGGAATATCCAAAACGATCGGTAACGTCTGCATATTAGGTGTGACAACCTTCGTCCTATCGTTTTCGTTTATGTTCATAGTGACTGAACTACTTCTGAGAAACAGAGCTAGAGACGTTAGGTTAATGCTGGAAGAACTGCTAAAAAAGGAGGAGGAAGCAAAGAAAGATGAGAAAACAAGGGAGGATGAAGAGATGAAGAAAGATGAAAAGGCGATGGAAGACGAGGTCATTAAGAAATTAATAGATAAGCTCATAGATTCAGATAAGGCGTTGAGTATGCTTTCGGAAGTAGTGTTTAGACCGATCTTATACCTAACAATTCGAAGATCTATCCTTATAACGTTCACAGTCGTTTACTTCTATCTTCTGTCTATCTCCATCGATCCAAGCTTCTGGTCTGGTGTAAACGAAAGCGTCATCGAATACGTTTGGAACAGAAATCCTTTCGTTCAAATCTTCACATACATATACCTCGCATCGGTGGCATTTTACTTCGGAACGAGGTTCATAGAGACGTATAAGTTAATAAAAGGTGAGAAGTGATCAAATCGGAAAGAACTCGAAGGGGTCTATCTCATACATCTCTATCTTCCCAGAATCGCACAACCTGGTCAAAGCAGGGTCTATCGGTAATTCTAAGTAGAAACCTATCCTATACTTACTCGCCATCTCCGAAACCCTACCTTTACCAAAAACGTACTCCCTATGACCGCACTGCGGACACTCGTAGTAACTCATGTTTTCGATCAAACCTACGACAGCTGTTTCAAGCTCCTGAGACATCTTTAACGCCTTTTCAACTATCGTCGTCGTAAGCTCTTGGGGTGTTGCAACCAGAACTACACCGTTAGGTCTAACCTCCTGCAGGATCGTGAGTGGGACGTCACCCGTTCCAGGTGGGAGATCGAATATGAGATAATCCAATTCGCCCCACTCTGTCTTCGCAAGCATGTCCCTGATAACTCCACTAACCATAGGTCCCCTCCACATGAGTGGAGACTCTGGAGATGGTAGGAAGAACTGAATCGACATGATCGCTATCCCCCACTTATCCGTATAGACTGGCTCTATGTATTCATCCCCCAAAACTGGTCTTTTCCTGTCAACACCGAATATCTTTGGTATGCTCGAACCCCAAAAGTCGCAATCCATGACACCCGTTTTGTAACCGTTCTTTCCATAATGAACGGCTAAGAGACCTGCCACAGTGCTCTTACCAACGCCACCCTTCCCGCTCATCACAGCCAACTTCGTCTTAACGCTCTTCATCCTCTTCGCAAGTTTATCTATCCCCTCCATAAATTTTCTCTTCAACTCTTCGTGATCGAATCTCATCTTTTCCTTAACCTCCTCATACTCCATCATACCAGTTCCCTCCAAGCTGTTACGATCTCATCCTTGATCGGTATTTTTAAGTTTGCAATTGATATCGGTATGTCTTCATAGAACGAAACCTTAGCAATTATTGGAACATCTTTTTCTGTTCCTGCAATTGACTTATACTTTTTCAGTT
>CAZUUE010000235.1:0-1876 GCA_964623695.1 uncultured archaeon | reverse complement strand
ATGAAAAGAGGATTGAAAGTATAAATTTAAACTCGGTTGTCCCATTTCGAACGGGTTGTCCCTCAATGAAAAGAGGATTGAAAGCTTCTGGTGTGGTTGTGTTATGTAAACTTTCAATACTGTCCACTCAATGAAAAGAGGATTGAAAGTCAGATGCTTCTCAACCAAGCTGTGCTCTGAAACTTGAGCTCAATGAAAAGAGGATTGAAAGAACCAAATCACTAACCCAGATTATGTTGCGATCCTTGTTCACTCAATGAAAAGAGGATTGAAAGTCGCTGTGATAACCCACACTCTTTCGCAACCCATAACTTTAAACTCAATGAAAAGAGGATTGAAAGGATACTTACCCCTCTTCGTCAGGCCGAGCTTTCTCGCCTTCCTCAATGAAAAGAGGATTGAAAGGTTTTTAGCGTTTTCTTAACTTTCAAAGCAAACTCACTTCTGCTGGAAATTAAACACATAAGTCCGTGAGCTTTTTAAACTCCCTATATGGAACTTCCTTCCAAGGATTATTCGAGCCAATCCTTATATCGATTCTCTTAAACCGAATTCCATCAATTTCTTCTTCATAGTCAAGTCCTTCCCATCTTCTTTCAATAACAACTACCTCATGCCCTTTCTTTGCTACATGTTTTGCAATCTGATACACACAGCTTGGAACTGATCCTTCTCCAGGAAATACCCTCTCATGACCGTCATAAACATGAATGATCTTCATATTTGATCTCTGACATAATTCTCAACTCCGCCTATGTACGGGTATAATCTCACTGGAGTCTGCAGAATTTTCATATCCTTACCCACCTCAAGCCTGTGAACGTAATGTTCTCCAAATCGACCACCTTAGAGGCGTCGAGTATCTCTATCTCAAGCACCTTGTTATCTTCCGAAATGTGGGCTATTACACCCTCAACTACATCTATCGAGTCAACCGGTCTTCCTTCTCTAAACCTGATCACTAGCACATCCGCATCAGGGGAGTATCTTATCTGCATGTTTAACACCTATTTGTTCTTCTTGCCTTGATCTCCTCAACAAGTTCTTCAACGCTCTTATTGCCTAAAAATTTCTCCCTATCTCTTGTGTAGTCTCCCTCACCTCTCTCGAATTGTTGTAGGAATCTAATCATACCCACCACTCCCAATCTTTCAGCTAAAGCTTTCAAACCTTCCCTTCTGATCTCTTCTGGAGTTATGGTTCCGATGTCCATCCAAACACCTCAACCATCTAACGGGATTTTCGATTCTAACCTTTAACCTACTCTCACTCTTAATCGCCTTCCTTAATAGTTTGTCGTCCGTCGTTAGCATCAGACCTCTCTCAGCACATGCTATATGCAAAGCATCGAACGATCTAAATCCCATATTCCCCAACTCCAAAGCCCTATCCACCGTAACTCTTACTTTTGCAATGAAACACACCCTTTCAACCTTCGCTCTTCTATCTGGATCTGCAATTCTCGAAATTTCCAATCCTATTACTTCACTACCGCTTCCACCCATTAAGGCTGGGTCACGATTGAAGAATTGAAATGTTTGAAGTCGTAGAATCTGTTTATCTTCCCGTTGCTTGCAAGACTTCTTCCGAAAGGAGGGGGATACGCAAGGGCGGTTTAAATACTCTGAATTTCTACAAAGACGTTCCAGACGTTC
Source organism: uncultured archaeon (assembly GCA_964623695.1). Classification (GTDB taxonomy): domain Archaea; phylum Halobacteriota; class Archaeoglobi; order Archaeoglobales; family Archaeoglobaceae; genus Archaeoglobus_B. The sequence continues at coordinate 221 of CAZUUE010000235.1, read as the reverse complement.
TGGGGCAGAGCTAATGGGATGAGGAAACTGTGAACCCCCGAACTCCCGCATTAAGTCCTGACGCAAAGTCAGGATGGAACGGGAGAAGCTCCTTGCGTAAGCGAGGGGTAGTTCACACCTCAAACTACTTTTCTAAGGCATAATCCCAAAGATTTGTTAATGAGCGACGTAGGCTAAGTATCCATTGTATAGGAACTTCAAGGAAACCGCCAAGAATACGA
>CAZUUE010000234.1:0-1883 GCA_964623695.1 uncultured archaeon | reverse complement strand
ATGAGATTCCTCCTATTTTTATTCAATATGTTTTATATTTTCACACGGTCAGTTACAAAAGTAACGGAGAACCAGAACGGTTTTATAACGGTCGTCAAACTGAGCTTATGGATGTCATCATTGGCTTAGAGGTTCACGTTCAGTTGAACAAGCTCAAAACGAAGCTCTTCTGTTCATGCCCGTTGGATTACCATGAAAGCGAACCGAACACTCACGTTTGTCCCGTTTGCTTGGGATTACCTGGGGCTATGCCAGTTGTAAACAGAGAGGCTGTCAAGGCTGGGATAAAGGTTGCCTTAGCCTTGAATGCCGAAGTTCAGCCTATCGTGATATTCGATAGAAAGAACTACTTCTATCCAGATCTACCGAAGGGCTTTCAGATAAGTCAATACGACAAACCTTTGGCTTTGGGAGGCTACGTAACGATTGATATAGATGGAAGGGAGAAGAAGATAAAGCTCAAGAGGATACACATGGAAGAGGATCCAGGGAAGCTCGTTTACAGAGGATCCATCACGACCGCTAGATACAGTCTGATCGATTACAACCGTTCTGGAGTTCCTTTACTTGAAATAGTCACAGAGCCTGTCATGAACTCTCCCAAGGAGGCGAGGTTGTTTTTGAGCAAGTTGAGGATGATACTTGAGTATTTGGATGTGTTCGATGGGAGCTTAGAAGGAGCCATGAGGGTGGATGCAAATGTTTCTGTGATGGGTGGTGGGAGGGTTGAAATAAAGAACATATCGAGCTTTAAGGGTGTAGAAAGGGCTTTGACGTACGAGATCTCCAGGCAGAAGAACCTGATCAGGATGGGAAGGGTTGTAAAGAGGGAGACTAGGCATTACGATGAGGTTAACAACATAACTGTTTCTTTAAGGGGTAAGGAGGAGGAACAAGATTACCGATACTTCCCAGAACCCGATCTCGTCCCGATTTATACTTCCGAGCTTGTTGAGGAGGTTAAGGGAACATTACCAGAGATGCCGGAGGAGAAGAGAGAGAGGTTGAAGGTTCAGTATGGTATAGGAGACAACTTCGCAAAGGTTCTCGTTCTTGACAGGGTCATGGCCGAATACTTCGAGGAGGTTGCCAAAGAGATAGATCCGAAGTTATCTGCGAGCTGGATAGTCGACATACTCAGAGGCGAGTTGAACTACAGAGGCAGAGATTTCAGGTTTGCCTACGAGGTTTTCAAGCCGAAGGAGTTTGCAAGACTTTTGAGTTACTTAAAGAGAGGGATGATTACAGAGAAGGGTGCAGTCGAAGTTGTAAGAATAAAACTCGATCACGGTGGAAATGTGGATGAGATAATAAGATCAAGAGGACTATTTGCCATAAGTAGGGAAGAGGTGGAAAAGGTTTGTAAAGAGGTTGTGGATAAGTGTAGTAAGGCAGTTCAAGATTACAGATCTGGTAAGAGGCAAGCTTTGGATTATCTTGTTGGTCAGGTCATGAAGATCACAAGGGGAAAAGCTGATCCAGCTGAAACTGCGAAGATAATAAGGGGTCTGATCGAGGGTGTCAGATTGGAATGATCGACCTTCAGGCTTAAGCGTATCTTCAACCGAATTTGTCCAAACTTTTATAGGTGACAGTGTAGTCTACAACTCTGGTGAAAGCAAGGCTATCAAAATCTTCCTAAATCCAAACGACACCGGCGAATTTGTAATGAGATGTGAGGTAATATACTTCGGTAACGACGAGAAGAATTTCAAACTGCCAATATCCGAAAGAATCGTTGTCGTAGGTAACGAAGAAGTAAAACGGCAAACTACCATCAGTGAAGAGAAATTATGGTTAAGAGCATAACATCTTAAACTTATCACCCATTGACTCTGTCAGCTTTTTGAAAGCCTTAGCAATTGTTTTCTTCAATTCCTTAA
>CAZUUE010000233.1:0-1889 GCA_964623695.1 uncultured archaeon | reverse complement strand
TAATTGTAGAATATGATTTTCTCGTCAACAGGGTTGCATCATTACTTGAGTGAGAGTCATTTAGCCAATGGTTCATTGAGAAGTTTTCTTCATTCTCTTACCACCTCAGCACTGAAAGTTTCGCAAGGCTACGTTGCATTTATGCTCGTCTCCCACACCCTAATTCCTAAGTTCAAATTCTCTTTATGGATTCTCTTGTACTTAAAAGTGTATCTAATCTATTTAGCCCATAACGGATTCTGCTTTCTTTTTATCTCCAAAAACTCCCTAAAAGCATTCCTTGCACTCTCGCTAAGCATGTCTATGAATTCCCTCTCTATAACTCTGGCATGGTTCTCTGGAACGTCAACGTAAAGTACCTCGTTTCCGTCGAGCTGTCTGCCTATTGTGACACCGTCTATCGCAATAGCCAACTCTTCTCCCTCCTTTGCAACGCTAACACTCCTCCTCTCCTTCTGCATACTCCTAACCGTTCCAACCTTCGTTCCGTCTTGTTTTATAAGATCTACATCTTTCTTAAGCTCTCCAGCTAAGATCCTGACTCCAATTATGGCAGGCTTGCTCCTCCTGAATATGAACTCTGGAAGAAGCTTTATCTTGCAAGGCTTCACAAGTGCTTCTATTCTCCTTTTCTCTCTCATTTCTCTTGTCTCCTCCCTCCACTTCACGTAGCTCTCGACAAGCGAGTATATTATCTGATCTTGAAATATCTTAACGCCGTATCTCTCGGCTTCTTCATTCACGTTTGAAAGTATCTTGACGTTGAAAGCCAAGACAACCCTATTCACATCATCTTTGTTTGCGGATGCATCTACTATGTCTCTCTTATCTACATCCCCAACCTCAGCCTTCTTTATCGGAACACCAATCCTTTTAAGCTCGTTTATCAGAGCTTCAAGTGATCCCAATGTGTCGGTCTTTAAAACTACTCCCTCCTCATCCGTTCTTATTGCGATCGATTCGTATTCCCTTCTGATTCTTTCCTTAAACCTCTTAACGTCATCTTCACTCTCAACAACCTCAAACTCACTCCCTGCAAGAACGTTCTCAAGGTTTGGGGCTACGATCTTAATTCCAGAAGCTGCCGTAACAACCTTCACACTCTTAAACCTACTCTCCATCCTCATCTCTTTAGCAGGTCGGGGCTTTAGGATTGCCCTAACTTTCGTAACGATAACATCATCGATCCCAGCGATTGCAATGGTATCACCAACTCTCAGAGTTCCATCATGTAAGATCGCATCGCACGTCACACCCAAACCCTTCTCCTCTTTAACCTCCAATATCGTCCCCTTAGCTTTACCTTCGACATGCAACCTCAAAGATCTCTCAAGGTACTTCTGTGCCAATCCAACCAAAACCATCAACAACTCAGGAATTCCTTCACCAGTAACTGCGGATGTTGGAATGACGGCAATCGTTCTTGTGAAGTCCCTTATCCTATCAAACCTGTCAGCATTGAAACCATGCTTATAGAGATCTCCAATCAGCTCGTATATCTTGTTATCCAAGTTCCTCTTTGCATAGTCATCCTGTTGAGAATAGCTCTTTGAGAAGGGAGAATCAGGAATACTCCTCCATCCGGGGATTTTGTCTATCTTGTTTGCGGCAACTACAAAGGGTGTCCTAAATGTCCTCAAGATTGAGATTGCCTCCTCAGTCTGGGGCTTGAAACCTTCGTTTATGTCAACAACCAAAACCGCAAGGTCTGCCAGAGCACCACCTCTCTTCCTCAAGTTTGTAAATGCGTGGTGGCCAGGAGTGTCTATGAAGAGCAATCCGGGAATAGTTATCTTGACGCTCTTAAAATCCTTACAGATCCTTCTTATTACATTAACAGGTATCTCTGTAGCTCCTATGTGTTGTGTAATTCCACCAACCTCCTTCTG
>CAZUUE010000232.1:0-1954 GCA_964623695.1 uncultured archaeon | reverse complement strand
AGGTAGTTGTAAATACATACCACTAGTGAGTGCTATAGTTACAACTACCGAATCCTTAAACAAATATCTAATAGTATATATACACTTAATATTTATTTATATATTTAGTATGTGAATACAACCACCCTTTTAACTACTGTTTATCAGATGTGTCCACTTAAGGGGGAAAGAGCTTAAATATAGAATATATAAAACTTTCGCACAAAGCGGCCGTGTCTTGTTTATCGATATAATTTTTCCGGGTTTCTTTTCCATTACTATCGGTAATCTCTCCTCAAACTTCTTTATCCATTTTATGAACTGCTGATTTGGAAACCGGATGAAGCTCTGATAAAATCTTTGCAGTCCTCCTCACAGATTATGTTTGAATATAAATCGCTATACCTAATATCTTAATTTCTAGCGGTATCTTATTTTTCAAACAATTTTAGTTCTTTTACTATTTCTTTCACTTTCATCATATTATTTCCTAAATACTCCCTAAATTTATCCCTTCTCTGTTATGTGGACATATCTCTCTCGTATAAATCAAAATTTCTTAAACTTCGATGAAATCTCAAAGATTACCTCTGTGCAAAAGCTATATATATCATAATAACAATTATTATTTAATCATGATGATCGATGAATCTGTAAAGATAGTAAAGGTAAAACACAGAAAAACCGTCACTATTGTGAAGATAAGCCAGATGAGCTATGAGGTTCTGAGTTGTTCAAACCATGAGAAATGTAGAAGACTTGGGATTATGAAATGCCCGGCTTACTGCGAGAAAATAGTATTTGCAAAGGATTATTATTTTAAAAGGAGAAAACCGAAAGCTGAAGTCGTTGAGATCGATGTGAAAGAAATAGAAAGGTTTCCGTATCTAATGAATGTTGCTTGATCTTTCGGAAGCGATCAAGACTTAAGAAGATTGTGATTTTTGCGAGAGCATTTCTGGCTGTGAAGGGATTGTTTGAATATCAGATTTTTGGAACTATTATGCATCCATCCTCACCGCATATCATCTCGCCTTTTCCCTCAACAAACATCTTAACTGTTAAGGCCGAAATCACGGCATCTATTAAATCATGACTGCTAACATCTGGGACATCTATATACTCTCTTAAGTCTTTCAGAATCTTTAACACACCCTCCCTTTTTCTCTTCTTCTCGTGAGGCGCGATGCTCAAAAGAACCCTTGTTGCATAGGGATAAACCTCAAAAACCTCCACATTTCTATCTCTCAAATTCTTAGCTATCTTAATACCCTTCTCAGCTATTTCCCTTATAAATAAGGGCGGAAGGATTCTTATTCCCATTTTATGAAGCTTTTTTTCACATTCCCTGAAATAACCTCTTTTCGGAAAGCTTAGAGGTGCATCTATACCGGCAAATTTAAATTCCAGTTTTAAATCCAGTTCTCCCATGTAAACAACCCTATCACCCCTGATAATAGCTAAGTAATCCTTCTTAACGCCGACATCTATACCCGCTATCATAAACCGCCTAACTCCTCAAGTTCCCTTTTCAATTTAATCGCCCTTTCCTTCGTCCTTTCTATCAGCCATTCGTTTTCAGGATATCTATCCTTCAGTTCATCCAGTCTCTTTAAGAACTCTTCAAACGAGATCTCACAGCAATTCCTAACGATCTTATCCGCATAACAGACAATCTTCTCCTCAATTGTTTCCGGCATGAAATCTCCGTAAACCTTTAAATTCAACCTCTTCGCATCGTCCTTTGTGATACCGCATAGGAAATGTCTTTCAACTATTCTCGCTATTTTTTCACCAAAACCCTCTTTTCTAACTATCTTTCCGCTGTGGATGAAGTGATCGATGTCATGCGTGATCGATCTTCCTATATCGTGCAAAAGAGCTGCTTTTTTTACGGAATCTACATCTACATCATGACCTCTTTTCTTTATCCTTTCCGCTATTTTTAATGCAACCTCAGCAACCTTTATGCAGT
>CAZUUE010000231.1:0-1957 GCA_964623695.1 uncultured archaeon | reverse complement strand
TAGATATCTGAACGAGAATTGAGCATATCACTATCTCTTCGTAACTCCTTAGGTTATCCCACCATCTCGGAGAATTTGCATCGCATACAATCCATCCAGCGCTTCTCAAAAAATCCTTGCTCTTCTGAAAGATCTTGAGCAAGCACTTTAAGTTCATACATTCTGACATACCCTGTTCCTAATAACTTGATCGATCAAACTGCTAAGGCCAATATAAAAAAATCACTTATATATAAAGATATATCGTGAGAATAAAACTAAACTAATAGATGTTAAATGATTAGAACGGTGTCAGGCTCAACTCTTTTTATCCTAGCTTTTTTTGAATTATTCATCACTTTACGATATAGGATCATCGATTTTCGCACACATGATAAAAAGAGTTGTCTTATACAGGGTGCTAATCTTCATAGCGTTAATTGTTAAGGGTTTGCAGTGTCTTATGACGACTTCTCTCAATGTTAACCCTGTATACCATACCCATATGGGGTTCATCGGACGTTTGATAGACATATGTCTGCTTTGGGACACTTGAAAGATAAAACATTCAAGGATAACCTTATTCGGGGTAATCCAAAGCTCCACATCTGAATTTGTTTTACCCCGAAATGCCTGAGTAGACAAGGCTAAATAATTAATGTGTTGCAGACTATCTATGAAAATTGTTACCGCTTAGCAAGGCTTTTACTTCTCATACTGATCCTAATACTGGTAAATGTTCGATTACTGAGAACGATTATAAAAAATGGATCGCTAAGGGTTAAAAAGGAGTGTTTTGAAACTTGATGTACACGATAGTCATATACATCTTCTGCTTTCAAATCTACCGATACATCCCACCCATATTCAATGAAGTCATGACTTTTTGTTTGGTAACCCTTCTTGGATCTCTTATAATTTACTCCATAAGATACATCAAGGATATGCCGATAGTGGTCGACTTTATAGATATAAGAAAGTCTGGAAAAGTTTTTGTTTTTTGTGCATGCTTTTTGGTGGTTGTGGAATAATTCTCGACATTTACAACCCCATGGGATGTCTCATCACAACTGCTTCTGTGGCTTCACTTCTAATAACCCATGCCATAGCGTTTAAAGAAATAGTCGATAAATACGTGATTCCTTTGAGGAGTTCTGGGGGTCAGCTGAGAATAACTTATTTTCATAATATTAGGAAATAAATGTACGATTTTGCTATTATCTTACCGCTAATGCAAACCAAAACTTTTTAAAGTTTGACGAAGTTTCAAGAATTCACCTCTATGCAAAAGCAATATATATCATAATAACAATCATTATATGATCACGATGACTGATGAATCTGTAAAGATAATAAAGGTGAAACACAGAAAAACCATCACTATTGTGAAGATAAGCCAGATGGGTTATGAGGTTCTGAGTTGCTCAAATCATGATCAATGCAGAAGGCTTGGAATTATGAGATGTCCAGCTTACTGCGAAAAAATAGTCTTTGCGAAGGATTATTATTTTAAAAGGAGAAAGCCGAAAGCAGAAGTCGTTGAGATCGATGTGAAGGAAATAGAAAGATTTCCGCATCTGATGGATGTTGTTCGATCTTTCGGAAGCGATCAAGGCTTAAGGAGATCGTGATATTTGCAAGACCGTTCTGACAGTAAAGAGATCGTTTGAATATCAGATTTTTGGAACTATTATACATCCGTCCTCACCGCATATCATCTCACCTCTTCCCTCAACGAACAGCTTAACCGTTAAGGCTGAAATTACAGCGTCTATCATGTCATGACTGCTAACATCTGGAACATCTATATACTTTCTTAGGCCTTTCAGAATCTTTAACATACCCTCCCTTTTTCTCTTCTTCTCATGAGGTGCGATACTCAAAAGAACCCTTGTTGCATAGGGATAAACCTCAAAAACCTCCACATTTCTATCTCTCAAATTCTTAGCTATCTTAATACCCTTCTCAGCTATTTCCC
>CAZUUE010000230.1:0-1973 GCA_964623695.1 uncultured archaeon | reverse complement strand
CGAAGCCATATCACACTCAATATATTCCACCAGCTTCGCTATTCACACTGTCAGTCACTTACAAAACCTCAACCTTCCAACCTCACCGTTGTAGTATATCGCTACATTGCAAGGTGTAGGATTAAGATTCATCTTTCTCTGAAACTCGGTTTGAGCCTGCCAAGCGCTAGAATTCACAACCAGCACACCCCTGTAAAATCCAGCCCCATACGTGTGTATGTGACCGCTGTGCAAAACGTCTGGAATCTCATCTATCACGAGCAGATCTTCTTTCTCAGGTGCTATCGGTGTCTTACCTCCATAAAGGGGACAGAGATGTCTCCTCCTTAGAAGCTCTATCATAGCTTCATGCGGTCTATCATAACTCAATCGTGGAATCTTTGTTATCAGATCGTCCAAGCTCCTCCCATGGTATATCAAAACGTTCAAACCATCCAAGTTTACGTAAGCGGGATTTCCAACATGAACAACATTGTTTGGAAATAGATCTCTGATCTCTTTTGGTAATGCTGGTTGGGGTTCTGCTTGTCTTATTGCATCGTGGTTTCCAACTGAAAGGTATATCTTGATGTCCTTCGGAATCTTCTCAAGCTGTTCTGCAGCGTATTCGTATTGGGCGTAGATGTTTGTTATTAAAAGATCTTCTTCCTGCTTGGGATATATTCCAACACCGTCAACGATGTCACCCGCAATTACGACGTACTTTATCTTGCTTGCCAAATCCAAAACCTTTCCGCTTCCGACTTCGCCACTCAACCATCTCGTAAATAGATCCCACTCCTTTTTTAAAAACTCCTTACTTCCGAAATGCGTGTCGGATATAAAAACAACGCCAAAATCTTTCTTGGCTCTTTCCCTCATGGGAACATCTGGAAAAACGATTCTGTCTGCATATATCCTTCCATTCTTGTAAACACCTATAACTCCAACGACATCGTCAAAGAGTTCTAAAGCCGTTTCCCTTAACTTTCCGCTTGCAAAGACACTTACAACGCCATCTTTATCTTCTAAGTCGAATATAACAAATTCACCGTAATCTCTCACGTCCTTTACCATTCCAACGACCTCAACTTGTTCGTTCTTAAACTTATCAAGTGAAGATATCTTTATTCCACCTATCCTCTTTCTAACGAACGAACTTAGCTTCTCAAACCTTGAGTTAAAATAAGCTATGAAGTCTTCTATCGTCCCCTCACACATCGATTTACCCGTTACATCCTTAACTTCAACCTTCTTTGGTTTAGGTTCAACCTTCTCCTTTTCATCTTTGTAACATTTTAATGCGTTTAAGACATCCTCTGGAGAGATGACAAAGCTATCGACAGTTTTACATATGTGTGCGATGATTCCGTCCAAATTATGCAAATTTATGTTTTTCATAAGAGTTTCAACTGCTAACGGATTTATATTTCTTCCATATACAGCAAATTTCTTTACAATTGTCTTTTTGTCCATTGTACAATTTACGTACCCGTGCATTAATCAATTTCGCTTTGGAAATTTTAATAAGTTTATATTTTAAAGTCTGTGTTTCATATGAAGATTTGCAATTATAAAACTAAGAACGCAATCTGGTAGTATCGATCGTTAGATCCTTAAGCTAACTCTTTTTTGATAAGCCAAGCGTAACTGCTTAAGATTTGGTGAACGATGACGTTAGTAAGCATTTATCCATATTTTCTATAATTTGATTGCTTCTTCTATTGCTTTGCTTAAAGCACCTTTCTTGTTTCCCTTAACTTCCACAACCTTAGCTCTGAACTTTCTACCGAGTTCTTCTATTTTTACAGTCATCTTCATAATAGGGTCACTTTCATAGACTTTCTTAATAACTGACAGTGTGAATAGCGAAGCTGGTGGAATATATTGAGTGTGATATGGCTTCGGAGAGGAGGAAATATCGGAAAGAAATTTAAAGGTATATTTTTGAATTTAGGTCGATTATATTCCTCGGTTTTGGATTTAAACCAATC
>CAZUUE010000229.1:0-1975 GCA_964623695.1 uncultured archaeon | reverse complement strand
GGGGTTGAGTAAATTTTAACTACTTGTTACTATCATCTCTTGGGCGGAAGCCCAACATGGAAGCGACGTTTTGTAAATCAAAAACACATTTGATAATTATATTTCAATACTGTCTATGAACTTCAACCTCTTCGGAATCGGTGGGTGAGTCGATAGTATTTCCTGAATAGGTGAAACCTTCATTCTTTTTAATCTCTCGATCTCACTTGTGATCGGATTTGCCACTGAGTTCACAAGAGCGTATATGAACAAGGTTCTGAACTTGCTGTCCGCAATCTCATGCATAAAGGATGGATATCTTTCATAAAATAGATGGATTTTTGCCAAACTCCTCTGCATAGATTCCCTGCTTGTAGCAATCACACCTTCGAAATCTGCATAGTATTCTCTGAGTCTACTGAATGCTAAAACAAGAATTTGAACGATAAAGGAAATTACCACAGCAACAATTCCGGCAATCGCAAGCTGTGATCCTCTCCTATCGTTACCCATGCTTGCGTGTATCATTGCGTAACCTAGGTAAAATATTATGGATGGTAACAATCCGAAGAAGAGCATGACTAAGTTATCTTTGTGCTTGTGATGACCGATCTCATGACCTATCACAGCTTCAAGTTCATCTCTATTGAGCAACCTTAAGAGAGAATCTGAAACTGCAACGAATTTACCTGTTAAGAAGTTACCGTATGCAAATGCGTTTGGAGGAGATCTAACGATAACAGCTTTCGGTGGCTTAACGCCCAAACGGTATGCAACTTCGTTTACAACTTCTTGGAGTTTGTAATCCCTCTTAGCGGAAAAGCTGAGGTTGATCATGTAGGGTGAAAATAGATATATCAGGACGTTTAAGATCAGTATGAACGTCATTAGACCCACTAAGCTCACTGTGAACCCCACAACGTTTAGTATAAAGTAAATCGTAGCTGAAAAGACTGTAACTATTAGAAAGGCCAAAAGAACCATCGATGTGTAAAGTGAGAATCTGCCCGAGAACTTACTTGCAACCTTAGGCGCTATCGTACTCGCTAATAGCAGCATCAGCATGTATCCGAATACTGCCAAAGCTATGTATATAGGATCGAATATCAGGAACATAATTGTAGATTTTAGAATCTGATTAAATTTCTTTCGCAACAACCTTAATATACCATTATCAATAAATTTATCTGAGATGATGATTTCAGCCTTGACTGAGTTGTGATGAAGTCTGGCATCTGATCAAATTCTCTTTACCATGTATTCAAAACTCCTCCTGTATCCAAACCTTCTATAATAATTTCTTACACCGACACCGCTTATAACTGCTATTCTATCGAAACTCTCTTTTGCTATTTCCTCAGCAATCTTAAGGAGTTTTTCGCCAAATCCTCTATGCTGAAATGCTCCTTCGTCTCTAACACCTAACGGAATTGCCCTTCCATATACATGAAGCTCCCTTATCAATGCACAATCTTCGATGTAACTTATAAATGGTTTGAAAGGAAACCTGAGTCTCACGAAACCTATCAGTGCATCGTGACTTGGGATCTCATACGATATGAAGTACTCGATCCCCTTCGATGCTCTGTATCTCCTGATTACAAGTTCCGATTCCTTTAAAAGTTCTTCAACTTTACCCTTAAGTTTATGTCCAACTTCTCTGCACCTTATGCACCTACATCTGTAACCCAACTCCTTCAACCTTTCATGAACCAACTGCCTCACATTCCCCTTATCCAATCCGATAGCCTTGTTAACCGGTATATCTCTCTGAATCCTCTGAACCCTAACCCAAACTGGAAAGAACCTCTTAGCCAACGCAATGAGTTCAACAACCTCTTCGGTACTGTAAGGTCTGTACATGCCCTTCTTAAACCACTCGTAAAGCTCGGTTCCTTCAACGACGAGTGTCGGATATATTTTCAAGTAATCCGGCTTGAATCTTTCATCCTCAAAGATCGTTTTAAACATCTTCAAATCTCTATCAAAGTTCGAG
>CAZUUE010000228.1:0-1998 GCA_964623695.1 uncultured archaeon | reverse complement strand
GATGAGTACTCATCATGGCAAAGAGTTTTTGGGCTTTGGAACATTCACACATCTGGGGGTTATTCCCAGCTGGTTCATGAAGCTTTTCTTCTATCCGAATGTTAAGAACAAAAACGGAGTAATTAAATTTGCTCCTTATGGGCTGAGAAAAGTTGAACTTGCATTTGTTGTTAAAGTCAAGGATGAAGCAAAGACTGGCAATTATGAGTTGAAGCTCAAAGTAAGGTTCGATAGAATAGACGATCTTCTTTACCTCGACACGCATTTCCCTCAACTTGTTTCTGTTCAGAAAACCGTTCAAGGAAAAATGAAACTGTCACTTACAAGTATGAGGTTCTTACGGAGAGATACAAGCTTAGATACAAGGAAGAAAGTAGAGACATAACGATTCCGATATACGTTAAGGAAAGAGAAGTGAAGCTTGAAGTTGTAAACGTCTCAGCCGAGAACATGATTGGTAAAAGTTAGGGAAAATTTGTCGTTGATGTGAAAAACATTGGCGAGAAGACTGCGAAAAATGCTTATCTTGCTTTGGAAACTCCATCTGGCTTTAAATCTTCTGCTTTAAGTTTATCGCAAGCCTAAACAATACCTGCGATGCTACCAGCGACGCAAATGCAAATGCCTTCTGCAATGTCCATGCTACAATCTATGCCGTTTCAGAGTTCATAGAAAAAATAGGAATGCATTGAAATTTTGATAAGTTTTTTTATATTTCCTAACAGATTTAAAGAAATTCCTTGATGGGAGATGTGGGTTTTAAGGCAAGATGTGGAGAGTTCGGGGTTCCTGAAAGTGGAGATTCCGATGAACATTGAGAAATGAGCCGTGATGAACCCGTGTTCGCTGAGAGGAGTCTCTACGGCTCCCGCAGGAGGTGAGAAACAGTCATCAAAATCTTTATAAATCCTAACATATTTTGCTATATAACTCTCTCCGAAGTCTGCTCATATGAAGCCAATGGGAAGCTGAGGGCGAGGCTTAGGAGGGGAAGCGGGCTAACAGCCCTCTGTCAGTCCGGACTTAAGGATGAAGGATTGGCAGGCGATGAAGCTTTGCAAAGATTAACGGGGATCCCTGATACCCCCGTGCTCCCCATGGGGTTGAAAGCCAACCTAGCAGGTCGGATATTAAAATCTGTTATGTTGGCGTAACCAGGGCACGGGAGATAGACATGGAATATCTACGTAGGTCTATCAACGCCTACGTAGGTAGGAACCCTTAGCTATTATAGTAGCAATAGTAGCGGTTACTTACCGCTTGAGGAGGCGTAAGAAGTGAGTTTTGAGGACTTTCTCGAAAAAGTTTCGAGATTCACAGCAAAAAGACCCGGATTCGTTGTCTCTGTTACGGCTTTAGTCGTCATAATTTTTCTAATTTCCGCTTCTCAAACAGAATACACATCTCTCGAATACGAGAGGTACTTTCCGATAGGCGATCCCGTTTACAAAAACCTCGAGCTCTATCAAAAGGACTTCGGAGTTAGAGCAGAGGGTATTTACATAATGATAAAAGGCGACGATGTCGTGAATAGAGAAGTTTACGAATACATGCTCGATTTGGGGAAGAGCTTGAAGAACCTAGACGGAGTCGAAGGTGTGACTTCTCCAGCTTTGATAATCGCAGAGCTGAACGGAGGAGTTCTTCCGAGCGATGATTCGCAGATTAGATGTTTGACGGAACTCTACGCACGTCAGTTTGCTCCCAAGAAAACTCTCGCATTAATGATGGTAACAATAACAGTGACGGATCCAGATAAAACGATGGAACTTGCAGAGCAGATAGAAAGGGTCGTAAAATTCACACATAGACCTACTGGAATAACTGCCGAAGTATCAGGATCGCCAGTTTTGCATTATCAAATCGTTAAAGCTTCTGAAAGAGAGACTGGAATGACTACGACAGCTTCGATAATTGCCATGATCGTTCTGTTAGCTGTAACATTCAGTGGTGTTGTTAGGAAGAAATACATGACTTTCATGCCCCTGATAATTTCAG
>CAZUUE010000227.1:0-2000 GCA_964623695.1 uncultured archaeon | reverse complement strand
TTTATATATTAATAATTAATTAAAGACATACTATATTAAGCTTCATTAAGAGTTCACTTGCCGAAGGCGAGTGAAATGGAAGAAGATGTTTACTCTTTTTCAGTAGATGTTTCTTTCCTCTCATAAATCAGAGTCTTTAGGACGTAAACTGCCAAGACTAGTATTGCAAGGTTCAACAGTACTTTGTAAATTGGTGCATACTTGTAACCAATGAATATATCTATTACAGCGTTCAGAGCCATGTAGAGTCCAGCAACTGAAACTATCAGCACAACCAACGTTATTATTATCAGAACCTTCTTGACAACATCCTCAAACAAATCGCAACACCTCCAGCAACTATCAAAGCTAAAGCCTCAAATCCTGGAGCCTTTACAGCACCACCAACGGCACCGCCGTATGCGATCGGTGTAGGTGTCGCGTGTGGAATACCGATACCCTTCTCAGAAGTTACGAACTTCTCCACCTCAAACTTCACCTCTTTCTCAACCTCTTCCTTTGGAATCCTCTTTGTTGGAGCTAAATTCAAGGTTTTCTTCCAAATCTTTAGGAGAGTGCCACTTCTCCAAGCCTCAAGCTTTACCAAGTAGTTATAGTCTTTAGGAATTGTTAAGTTGGCCTCGGCAACTTCTGTTTTACCGCTCTCCAGCTTTGCTTTCATCCACATTTCATCAGCCAATACATTCGATTCATACTGAATAGCTTTGATGTGAAAATCGACATCGTAGTTCTTCATAGAATCAAAGTAGAATCTCACAGTTACCGTGACCTTGTCACCTTCAACTGCTACGACCTTAAAGTCAACATCCTTTAAGACCACTTTAAGTTCCTTGTCTTCGGGTATGAGTGTGTCTAAATACCTTAACCTCAAAGTTCTCGAATCCACTGTTCTATTATTCCTTTCAACATCTATCTCTACCTTGTAGTCCCTGTCTTTATCGAACGACAATGTAACGTTTATTTTTCTACCGTTTTTTTCAGGTATCGCCACACTCCTCTCTTTTAGCAGTATGTCTGTTTTCAAATCGTAAATGTAGAAATTTAGTGTGGTATTTTCCAATATATCGGAACGACGTAGTTTGATTAAAAACGTCAAGTCTACAGAATCATCCTTAACATCCTTTATCTTAATGTCTATCTTTTCGATTGAAACGTATTGAGGAGCTCCTTCATGGGGTAACATTAAAGCAGATACTATCGATACTGCGAGTATAACAACTATCACCAAAGCTACAACCTTCCCATCGTTCATTACGCTTGAAACGATAAACTAATATTTAAAAATTATCTATTTGTTAGATTTTATTAAATAATTATTTCTAACTTTGAACTTTCTAACTCTCTCGACATCAACTCTACCAGATTCGTCCTTGAAATACCTTCCTACAATCACTTCATTGCATTGACTGGAAATACAAAGCTATTTGGGTAACGCTACCTCCAATGAAGACAGATAAGTTCTTTTTACTTCAAACAACTTCAAGCTCTCTTAATATCCTTACTTGCCAGTTGTTCTACCTCTGACCTCCTCCCCGCCCTAAAGGGTTTCCTTCAGGACGAGCCTCCGACGCGGAGGCGTTCCGCATGAGCGGAACGGAGGTTGCGGTAGACCGCATACGGCTCGGTCAGGGAGCCATCCTCGGTCAGCATATAGCTGACCGAATCATCGATACTATTACAACCGATATATTAATAAATCTTTTGGTTCAAATGAGTAACATGAAGCTCACTCAAAAGTTCAGATTGTTCAAGCTTAGAAAGAGGAAGAAAGAGTTATTGGATTTAACAATAGCTCGATTTAAAGAGTGTGTTAACGAATGGTTGAAAGCGATTGATAGGTTAGGAGAATATCCTAACAGGAGAAATGTTCATCAATTTGCATATAAAGATATCAGACAGATGTTCAAAGATTTACATTCGAATGTTGTTCAAGAAGCTATGAACAGAGCAATCGAAACTTATAGAGCATGGTTGAGAAATCCTAACAAAGGAGACAAACC
>CAZUUE010000226.1:0-2032 GCA_964623695.1 uncultured archaeon | reverse complement strand
AACCCCCGTCGCCGGCTCCAAAGGCCGGCAGGATTGACCGCTACCCTACGGGGCTTCAAGAATGTTTATCAATGAAGTAATAAATGCTTTTCTTTTGTAGGTCTCTCCAAGCTACATGGAACTCCGCATGCACATTTCCCGCAGACGTCTGCAAAGAACTCACTGGCATTCTCAAGTAGAATGGAATAGCATTTACTCTTATTAAGTTCGTTCAAACTCAAAGCACCTGAGAAACACCTTTCAACACATTTGAGACAATCGAAACCGCATTTAAATAGACAGAACTCCTCCTTCAAAGGTTCCATAGAGTTCAGTTCGACCGTAGTTACCAAGCTACCCAGACGACCACAACAACCCTTTTCTGTAATTATCATCGTATGAACACCGAAAGTTCCTAATCCTGAAAGATACGCCAGATGTTTATGCGACCATCCACTCAAGAGAGTTCTCTCATCGAAGTTATGTGTAGGTTCAATGGGCACACACTTAAATCCAATCTTTTCAAGCTTTCTCTTTATCAAATCGTTAATTTCCCTTATGAGTTCGTTTGTTTTTATGTAAGCATGAACCCACAACTTCGACGGCTTCTCACCATCAACGTTACTTTCGACAACCTTTCTCGTAAACGGTACAAAGTAAACTATCACACTCTTGGCTTTAGGTAGAACTTCCTCAGCTGTGAGATGACCTGAAACTATCTTTGGAAGAATCTCGGTCGATTCAGAAGAGCAAAAAGATACAATCGGTTTTCTCCATATATTACCTCTAACAAAGCTTTTTATCCATCCTTCGATTTTTTCTTCCATCAAAATTCTTTGAATTCAAAAGGTTTATCTGATTTCACATAAACATCCTTCATGATCATTGAAGATGTGAACTTTAGAATAGTCTTTGACAGTAGAGGAAACGAGACTGTTGAATGTGAAGTTTACGCTGGCGACGTAATTGGGAGAGCCATCGCTCCAAGTGGAGCTTCAACAGGAACTTACGAAGCTGTCATCGTTGATCCGTACAGATTCAATGAAGTCAGAGAGAAGATATCAAAAGCCCTAATAGGTTACTCAGTTTTTGATCAAGAAGAGGTCGACGATAAACTCAGAGAGTTAGATGGAACTGAGAACTTCTCAAACATCGGTGGAAACTTTGCAATAGCCACAAGCTTAGCTGTTGCAAAGGCCGGTGCCGAGCTTTTGGGTATGCCCCTGTACGAATACATCGGTGGAATTTTTGCAAGGGAGTTGCCTTATCCGTTGGGAAACGTCATAGGCGGTGGAAAGCATGCCGAAGGATCTACGAGCATTCAGGAGTTTCTTGTGATTCCAGTGGGAGCCAAGGACTTCTTTACAGCTCAGAGGGTGAATGCATTGGTACACAAAACGCTCAAGAAATTGTTCAAGAAAAAGGGTATCTTCGCATGTAAAGGTGACGAGGGTGCTTGGGCCTGTCAGATCACTGACAACGATGCTTTCGAAATACTTAGAGAGGCTATCGGTATCGTTGAAGACGAAACGGGTGTTAAGGTTAGGATGGGTGTGGACATGGCTTCGACGGAACTTTGGGATGGTGAACGTTACGTTTACAGAGATAGGAAGCTGACAAAGGAGGAGCAGATAAGTCACGTTGCTGAGTTGATAGACAGATACGATCTGTTATACGTTGAGGATCCATTACATGAAGATGACTTTGAGGGCTTTGCCGAACTCACGGAGCAGGTTGGCAAGAAGTGCATGGTATGCGGTGACGATCTGTTCGTGACGAACGTCAAAAGGATTCAAAAGGGTATAGAGCTCAAGGCTGGTAACACCGTGTTGATAAAACCCAACCAAGTGGGAACACTTACCGATACGTTCAGAGCGGTTAAACTTGCAAGAGATAACGGTTACAGTGTAGTCGTCTCGCACAGGAGTGGCGAGACAGAAGACGAAACGATTGCACATTTAAGCGTTGCATTCAACGCAGCTTTGATAAAAACGGGAGTTGTGGGTGGTGAAAGAATTTCAAAGCTCAACGAGTTAATAAGAATTGAGGGTCA
>CAZUUE010000225.1:0-2065 GCA_964623695.1 uncultured archaeon | reverse complement strand
AGAGGCTAACGGGGGATCCCTGGTACCCCGTGCTCTCCGCATTTGCGGAGAGTGTAAAAGCCAACCTAGCAGATCGGATTTGGTATGTGAAGATCTGTTAGGTTGGCATGATCAGGGAAGAGGAGAGTTCAGAGTCGGAGATAAAAAGGATTTTAGGGATTCACGAAAAGAGAAAGATTGTAGGTTACGTGAGGACTTCATCACACACGCAGAAAGATTATTTGGAAGGACAGATGGAGTTGATAAAGAGTTATGCTAAGGAGAGAGGATGGGATGTAGAGACTCTCAAGGACATAGGTTCCGGATTAAAGGAAAACAGGAGAAACTTTCAGAAACTGCTTAAGATGGTAATGAATAAAGAAGTCTCCAAAGTTATAATAGCTTATCCAGACAGGTTAACGAGGTTTGAATTCAAAATTCTCGAAGACTTCTTCAAAAGCTACGGGACTGAAATCGTAGTTATAAACAAAGAAGAAAAGAGTCCACAAGAAGAGTTAATCGAAGATTTGATTACCATAATCTCACACTTTGCTGGGAAGTTATACGGTATGCGTTCGCGTAAGTATAAGAAGGTGGTTGAAGGTCAAAGGAACTCATACAGGATTGTTAGCTATAAGGTTAAGCACAACTATGATGTAAGTGATTTTCTGAGTAGTTGGAGATATCTCCTGCAGAGAGCAATAGATTTCATCTGGGATAATATCGAATGGAGAAGGAAGGGTAAGAGGTTAATTCCGATAATTCCAAAGTCCAGAGAGTTTAAACGCAGTTTAAGGAAATATTTACTTCAGAATTGGGATTATGCATCTCACTACGTAGATTCGGCGATAGAGACTGCTTACTCAATCTTAAACTCGTGGAGAAGGAATTATCTTAAGGGAAGGAGAAGAAGAGTAAAACCAGTAGTTAAGAGAAAATTTGTCAGAGTTAAAGAAACCCTATACGTTTATAGAAACGGTAAGATTTGGGTTACAGTTAAGCCGAGAGAAGTTTATTTGGAGTTTGATTTGACAAAGGTATGGTTCAAGAATAGAGTAGAGAACTGTGATTTGGGGGAGATAATTCTGAAGGAAGGAGAGCTAATAATACCTTTAGAAAACCGCACACTCCTCCAAACCCTTCAAAAAGATTGCTTGGGACTTAAATTTGTTGAGTATGAATGGATTTTGCGATAAGGGTTGGATTAGAGTCGATTTAAAACCTCTCTATACTTTGCACATAACTTACGAGAACAAGAGGAGAAAAATTCAGAGATTGAGTAAAAGTAAGCCAAAAACAGCAAAAAAGCTAATGGATAAATATTCCAAAAGACACAGAAACAGAGTTTGTGATTTCCTGCATAAACTGATCACTGAGATTGTAAAAAGATTTAAAGATTACGAGCACGACTTTGAGGATCTGGAAAAGCAAGGGATGTTTACTAAAAGAAAGACTCATAACAGGGTTATTTCAAGACAAAACTGGAAGCAAATTATAGCTTTGATGGGTTACAAAGGTAATATAAGGTTGATAAATCCTTATAACTCAACTAAAATCTGCCCTAGATGTGTGAAAAATGAAGCACCGAAAGGAGCAGGTTCTTGAGTGTAAGTGTGGTTTGGTTATTAACAGACAGTTGAACGCTTCCATAAACTTATACCTAAGGATGTGGGGTTTCCCTCCTTCGATGAAGGTTTGGCTCGAATTAATCGAGCCAATCCTGAGAAGGAGTGGGGTTACCCCGAAAGGGGACGAGACCGATGATTTACTCCCAATGAACCAGAGGGAGCTGAGGTTAATGTGTCCCAAGGCGGATGTTCACTCATCAATGTCCGCTGACCTCATCAGCCCGTAAGGGTTATGACGGCTTAAATCGTAAGGCAGGCTACGTGGTGCCAGTCGACCTAATGTGCCACCGATTGATGAGGTGACTAAGGGGAAGCCCGTGCTTAAGTATCGAAAATATCATGCAAGGGCAACCACATATTGAATAAACTTTTTATCCTTTGATTATTAAGATTAAAAATGCCCGGCAGGGTAATAAGGGTTATCAGTCATAGCGAGTTCGAAGTCGAAGTTGAGGAAA
>CAZUUE010000224.1:0-2079 GCA_964623695.1 uncultured archaeon | reverse complement strand
CAGTTATATATTAAATATACTTTATAAACAGTTCTGGATTTGGTGAACATTTGTAAGCGTTAGTCAGTGACTGAAGAGTCGAAGCATCACAGCTTTAAGCTGTAAGGGGATGTGACAAATTAACTAAAGGATGTGATGTTTCTCCTTCGATGAAGAGATGTTCATTCTCCCAATTCTGAGAAGGAATTGAGTTACTTGGAAGGGACTGATGATTTACTCCTGATGAACCTAAAGGGAGTTGAAGTTGATGTTTCCCAAGGACGGACGTGTGTCTATCAAAAACTTCATCCACTAAACTCTGATTCATTGAGTATAAGATAAAAAATGATGACTACTCAAACACCTTGGCAAGTGATTCGAAACTGTGAAATACAATTCGTTCAATTAAGAATATGCTCAAACAGATATCGGTGTTCGTTGAAAACAGACCAGGAAAACTTGCTGAAGTCACTGAAGTCCTATACAAGGAGGGGATAAATCTTAGAGCTTTCACGATAGCTGAGGCTGGGGATTTTGGTATAATAAGGATGGTTGTAGATAGAACCGAAGATGCATACAGGACGTTGAAGTCCTCCGGATTCACCGTTGCTTTAACGGATGTCTTGGCCGTTGAAGTTAAAGATGAACCGGGAGGACTTTACAGAATTGCAAAAGCTTTGGGAGATGAAGAGATAAACATAGAATATGTCTATGCCTTTGCATTTGAAAGAGAAAAGGCTTTGATAATCTTGAAACCCAACAACTTAGAAAAGGCGAAGAGTGTCCTTGAGGAAAAGAGATTTCTCTTTAGAGATAAGTTTGAATGAGGTGCAAATGCGGTTTTGAGCTTAAAAGTCGAACGTCTTATTGCTTGGCATGTGGAAGGATAAATGCTTTAGCCTGTGGTGTTTACATAGGCTCAAAGGTTTATTTGATTTCAATCGGTGAAGTTATTGATGTAGATTCTTTTGACGTTTACGATGATGAAAGATCGATAGTTAATCTGTTTGAAGTTTTGGCTGAAAGAATCCATGAAAAGAGAGTTGAAGATGTTTATATTTGTGGGATCGATCGCAAGTTCATAGACTTCGGTTTCGATAATCTCAAGAGGTGCGCTGTGAGTGATCTAAAGATATACAAAACCGATCCCCTTCCCTTTGAAGATTTCGTTTTGAAGCTCAAGAAGTTCGTTTTTAAAAAGATGGAGCTTAAGAAGGTGGATGTTCCACCGGAAGATAAAATTCAGGGTTCTCACAAGACCGTGATCGGAGGTAGGGCTGGAATGGAGTACCTGCACAGGGTCGCCATGTGCGAATACGTTAAAAAGATAGTTCCAGGCGTGATAACTTGCGGTGGTTCATCTGGTGGAGGTGTAAGGTTTAAGGTTACGAGATGCGACGAGAAGGGAAACATCAGAGGAATTCTTATAGACGGTTCAACCGTTCAAGAAATACACATAATAACGACTGCAAGAGATAAAGAGCAAGGAGAGATCGTGTTAAAGATGTTAAAGGGTTTGACGCAGTTTTCGATTTTAAAGAATATTTAAAAAATTAAAATAAAAATATATTAAAAATAAACTTGAAATGGTATGTAGGTATGATCAGTCAGGATATGCAGAGTCCCATTCTATGCGAACTCTCCCTGATGATTATACGCCCCAAAAGATTGTCCATGATACTTAAGAGGGAGAGTATTTTGAACGATGGAACAGCTGTTGTCCTGTTTGGAATAATCTACAGGATGCACGGTAGATTGGATTTTTGCATGGATTTACTGAGTTTGTCATAACTTGTTGAGGTGCAATCGTTGGATTTACCCTTAGATACTTAACATTACAAAATCTTAGCTTTCATCGACGATCACCTAATCGATGTTTCCATAATACTTACTGACCGTGTGAAAATATAAAGTATATTGAATAAAAATAGGATGGATCTTGTGGCTTCTTTGAATTATTGATACTCTCTATAAAAGTTATAATCTTCTGATGTTTAATTATAGGATAAGATTGGTTTAAATCCAAAACCGAGTAAAGTAATATCTGTGGTATCCCGAAATAATTTCACTCCTCAAACAACCACCTCCCACTATACTCAA
>CAZUUE010000223.1:0-2090 GCA_964623695.1 uncultured archaeon | reverse complement strand
GATAGACACTCTGCGACCGCAACATATTTATATCTCTCTAAAATATATTTAGCCTCGTCTGCCCAGGCAGCTAAGCTACCTATCGGGGTAAAACACATTCGGATATGGGGCTCGGGGTTACCCCAAATGGGGACGGGCCCGGGTTTTATCCTTCAAGGGTGATGCGTCCCAAGGTGGACGTATGTCTATGACTACGTCCGCCGAACCCCATCAAAACTGACAAATCTTTTATTTAAGTTCCGCTAAGTCTGTTCATGCTGTTGGTTGTAATAGACCTTCAAGAGAGACTTGCCAGACATATCGCAGGAATAGATGAGATTGTAAAGAACTCTTTAAAGTTGATTAGGGCATGTAAAGTTCTTGGTATCCCTGTCCTTGTAACGGAACAGATAAGGCTGGGAGAAACCTTAAATGAGATCAAGGAGCTTTTGGATGCCAAGCCAATTCGTAAGAGTACATTTAGCTGTTTAAAATGCAATGATTTTTATAGAGAATTTAAGAAAATAAATGCTAAAAAGGTTGTGTTAATTGGAATAGAGGCACACATATGCGTCCTCCAAACGGCCTTAGATATGATTAAGGAATGCGAAGTTTATGTGGCAGTTGACTGCATAGGATCAAGAAGACCTTACGATAAGGATATTGCGATTATGAGGATGATTCAGGAGGGAATTAAGGTTTGCACAGCTGAAAGTTTCATTTATGAAATTTTAAAAAGTGCAGAGCATGAGAAGTTTAAAGAGATACTTGAGATAGTTAAGGAGGTATAAAATGTATGTCTCTTCAGAACCCATCGTACATGTAGCGTTAGGCTTGATAGCCATACTTTTAACTGTTTTAATCTTACCATTTAAAGTTAGAGTTGTCGAAGAGAATCTCGAACCCTTCTTTCTCATAATGGGTATCTTAGCTGTTACGATTTCTGGACTTTGGAGTTACGAACTTTTAATAGAAGCTTTAAAGGAACCAGTATGGTTGCCTAACACTCCAATTCCCGTTGGCATATTTCAGGTCGTTCTAACTGCCGGTTTGTTTATACATCTGTTCAATCGACAGATCTACAGTGCGATCATGAGATTGTTGGAAGGAATAGGTATCAAAGTTTTTACTTTCGTGATGATACTCTTTTTAGGATTAATCTCAAGTGTAATATCTGTAATAGTCACCGCAGTGATACTTTCCGAGATTGCATCTATCCTTCCGTTCGACAAGAAGAGGAAGATGGAATTTGTCATTGTATCGTGTTTTGCAGTTGGTTTAGGAGCGGCGTTGACACCTGTTGGGGAGCCACTATCAACGATTGCAGTTTCGAAGCTTAAGGGTGAACCCTATCATGCTGACTTCTTCTTTCTATTTAATCTCTTGGGAGTTTACGTTATCCCTGGTATAGTTTCGTTGGCAATCTATGGGTCATTTAAGGTTAGAAAATTGAAAATTGAGATCGTGGAAACCGTTAGGTATGAAGAGTCATTGAGGAACGTGATATTTAGAGCGATAAGGGTTTACACGTTTGTATCTGCATTGATATTACTTGGGAGGGGTCTTTCTCCTTTGGCTTTGTGGTTCTTCTCAAAGGTTCCTCCAGAGGGCTTGTACTGGTTAAACACGATTTCGGCAATACTTGACAACGCAACACTCGTAGCTGTTGAGATAGAGCCTGAGATGAACTTGATGCAGATAAAAAGTGCCTTGATAAGTTTACTCATATCTGGAGGTATGCTCATACCTGGAAACATCCCAAACATAGTTTCTGCGGGCAGACTTAAGATCAGAATGAAAGAATGGGCTGAGATCGGAGTTCCAATTGGAATAGTTTTACTGATCGTTTACTTTTTAATTTTGGTTTTCGAGAGTTGGATTCTACATAGGCATTGGTAAGCCCATATAAGCCTTGGACACATCAACCTCAACTCCCTTAGAGTTCATCGGGAGTAAATCATCGGATAGAGACTGTCAAGATGAGGGTTAAGAATATAAGTAACTGACAGTGTGAATAGCGAAGCTGGTGGGATATATTGAGTGTGATATGGCTTCAGAGAGGAGGAAATATCGGAAAGAAATTTAAAGATATATTTTTGAATTTAGGTCGA
>CAZUUE010000222.1:0-2111 GCA_964623695.1 uncultured archaeon | reverse complement strand
TCCTCAAAAGATGTTCGAACGTGCAGAAAGAGATTTGATACTTTTACTTGTTCTTGACCATTGACTTAAGCATCTCAACCCGAGATTTTGCAATTCAAAACGCCAGAACGTTCTAACATTCTTGAAAGCTGGAGTTACAGGCTGTTTTTTGTGAATAGTTTTGTGACTGCTTTTTTGGCTACATTTAGAGAAATATTAAAATAATCAGTAACCAAGCAAACTTTTTATCTCTCCACGAGAAGAGTACTTGATGGCGCGCTTCAGGCATCTCATTTCTATAGACGATTTGAGCAAGGAGGATATAATCTATATTCTTGATAGAGCCGAAGAATACGAGGAAATCGCTAGGGGCAAGGGTATGAGCAGAATTCTTGAGGGTAAAATACTTGCAAACGTCTTCTTCGAGCCATCAACGAGGACAAGAATGAGTTTTGAGGCAGCGATGAAGAGGCTCGGAGGGGATGTGATAAACATGACTGCCCAAGAAGCGAGCAGTGTTGCAAAGGGAGAGACCCTTGCGGACACGATAAAGGTAATCGGGAAGTATGCAGATGCTATAGTTCTTCGCCACCCACTCGAAGGAGCTGCCCGCTTCGCTGCTGAACATTCTGAAGTTCCAATCATAAACGCTGGAGATGGCGCAGGTCAGCATCCAACTCAAACCCTTCTCGACCTCTACACTATAAGAAAGGAATCGAGCCTTGAGGGGTTGAAGATAGCTTTGATGGGCGATTTGAAGTACTCAAGAACCGTTCATTCCCTGATCAAGGCCTTAACTCTTTTCGATGCAGAGATATACCTCGTCAGCCCACCATCGCTCGCTTTGCCCAGCGATTTTCTTGAAGGGATCGATGGAAGGATTTACACGGCTCAGCTCGATGAAATAATCGAAGAAATAGATGTCCTTTACGTAACACGAATTCAGAAAGAGCGATTTCCGGATGAGGAGGAGTACAGGAAGGTTGCGGGAAGCTACAAGGTTACTGCTGACACGCTCAGAAGGGCGAGGGATAGTCTTATAGTAATGCATCCATTGCCGAGGGTTGATGAGATAGATGTTTCCGTCGATGCCACCAAGCACGCAAAGTACTTCCAGCAGACCTTCTATGGTGTGCCCGTCAGGATGGCCATTCTAAGCGAGGTGATGCTATGACAGAGCAGCTTGCAGTCAGCAAGATAAAAGAGGGAACGGTTATAGATCACATTAACGCTGGTAAAGCATTGTTAGTCCTTAAAATCTTGGGAATAAGTGCTGGAAGCAAAGAAAGAGTTCTCATGGCCATGAACGTTCCAAGCAGGAAGATGGGGAGAAAGGATATAGTTAAGGTGGAAGGGAAGTTCATAGGCGAGGAAGAGCTAAACAGAATTGCGTTGATAGCTCCCAAAGCAACGATAAACCTCATAAAAGACTACGAAATTTACAAGAAGTTCAGGGTTGTACTGCCAGAAACGGTCGAAGGAGTTCTTACATGCCCTAACAGGCACTGCATAACCAACAGCAGGGAACCTATAGTTAGAAGATTCAACGTTTCGATGGTGGATGACAGCGTCGTTGTAAAATGCCATTACTGCGGGAGAAAGATAACCGAGGTTGACAAATACGTTGTTTCTACCTAATTTTATTTTTACTTTTAATTTAATTAATTATAAAGTTAAAAGATTTCCTCCCTTTCGAAGACCTCTATTCCTCTTTCCGTTATACTGTAGGGCTTCGGCTTTCTTGAGTGTTTCACCCTTCTCATCTTAACAACTTCAAGCCCGAGTTTCGGCTCTTCGAGCTGACTCTCTCTTATGTACTTCAGGCATATGGCTCCATCGCAGATGTACTCTAGCAGCCCGTATTTCGAGGTTGTGGGATTGCTTTTGTCAGCTTCGCTCGTAATAAGTGCCGTTACCCCTGCAGTTTTTAGAATGTCTCTTAAAGTTGCTAATGCCCTATATCTCTCGGTTTCGCTAAAAAGTGTTTCAAAAACGCTTATCGAATCTATCAGTATTCTGCTGGCATGCAAACTCTTGATAACTTCTGGAAGATCGCTCTTTATCTTTCTCATCGACTCTTTAACTTCGGCAGCTTCAAGCCTTGTGATTTCGAGGCTGTGACTGTATCTACC
>CAZUUE010000221.1:0-2121 GCA_964623695.1 uncultured archaeon | reverse complement strand
TTGAACCACTGATTCGTGAAATTTTGAAGATCGTAAAACCAAAAGAGATAAAGGCCATTGTAACTGAAGAGAGTGAGAAGACTCCATTGAGAGAAACCGAAGCAGAAATGACCGATGATGTTGATTTAGAGGAAAAAGCACAGCAAATCGCTGAATTGCTAAGACCATACTGGAATGAAGGTTCGAGAAATGCTCTAAGCACAGGATTAGCAGCCTTAATGGTAAAATCACCTTTGACACAAGAGCAGGCAGAGTTATTGATGGAGAAGATCGCAAAATTGTTAAACGATGAAGAACCGAGCAATCGAGTGGGTGCAGTGCGTTCAACATTCGCTAAGAAGGGAACTAAAGAAGAATATAAGATTTCAGCAAGATTTTTGATTGATACACTTTTGAATCAACTCAAGGAAAAGGGATTTGGCGAGGAGGAAGCGAAGATTGAGGTTAGTTCAATTATTCAACAACTCGCAGAGATTTTGGGAGCTAAAATTACGCATGGTGTCAAGGCGATTATCAGTTTAAAGTACATTACTGATAGGGAAACTGGAGAAAAGCGAAAGCTTACCAGATATTTCCTGAATGATGCTGTTAGAGGGATTTTATTCATCGATGAGGTTAAGGATGAAATTCATCACATAACAGATTATCACATTTCAAGGGTAATTGTCTATAAGAACGTCTTAGATCCACAGGGAGTTGATGAATTGTACACAATCATTTTCGAAAAGTCAGATGGAAGTATAAAAGTTATAAGAGAGCAAAAGCTAACTGTCATAGTCGAACAGTTGAAAGATATTGCAGTTGCGAGGAATGAAAGATTACTCAAAGATGCAATTTCAGCCTTAATCCTAGAAATGGAAAAACGGTTCTTAGTCAACTATAAAGAACTAGCACCAGCGACTGGATTATTTGAGGTTAATGGCAGGCTTAAATGGTATGAATCTTCAAGATTTCCAGTGGATTTAAATGTAGATATTGAAAAATTTGAAGAAGAGTTAAGAGAAGCATTAAGTATCCTCACAAAGATAGTGGAATGGTACGATAATAAGCCTGAAGTTAGAGCTGTAATTTCCAGGGCATTCTTAGCACCGTTAAGTTTCATTAGAAAGAAACATGGAATTGAACAGAAGATAATGGTGCTGTGCGGTGAACGTCACGTTGGAAAGACAAATTTAACTAAAATAGTCGAAGCGATATGGGGAATCAGTGATGCAAACGGTATTTGGGTTGGGAGAACAACTGAAGCGAGATTGGGAGATATTCTAAGTAAAACAACACTACCGATTACTATAGACGAGGGTCAGACAATGCTTGAAAGGAAAGATATTGTCGAGATTCTAAAGAAATCGACGACAACGGAGATATCAAGGGAAGCTATTAGAAATCCTTTTACAAGGGAAATGACGAGGTTTCCAGCATTTGCAAGTCTGTTTGTAACACTAAACTTCTTACCTCAGCTTGAACCCGCAATGAAAGAAAGAATAATCAAAATAACCTTTGATAAGAGTTTCAAAAAGCCTATAGCCGAAGCTGATAGATTTTGGAGTCATGTCCTGCAACGCAGGGATAAGTTAAGAGCTATTGGATTACTACTTAGCATGATTTACGAGAAATACTGGGATGAAATTAAACCTACAGCGCTTGAGTTAACAACACCAGAATATGAAGTCGGCAGAAAGTTAATGTTGAAAGCACTTAAGCTGTTTGGATTCAAAGAAATTCCAGAGTGGTTAAAGACTCCAATAATGCTGGAAGATACGGAAATTGAGGAGGAAGTTGATGAAGTTAAGGTATTCTTCGATTTCATAAGGGAGGAGGTTGTAAACAGATTTCTTAAATCACCTTACGGCAGGGATAGGGATACATCAACTAATATCCAAGATCTTGAATTTGTCATTGCATGTTTGAGAGATAGCTATATGCTGCCGAATTGGATGTATCCACTTGAAGAGAAGTATGGAGATCAGAAGGTAATTAAGGCTATTTTGATAACCTCAGAAATTATACATGAGATTAAACGGAAATGGAAAGTGGAAATCAGCGGAGGTTTGAAAAATCTCAGTGAGAAGGTTCGAGAACGTGTTAAGGAGGTTATGGAGATCGATAATGAAAGTATCGAAG
>CAZUUE010000220.1:0-2125 GCA_964623695.1 uncultured archaeon | reverse complement strand
CTATATTACTATATGTTTAAAAATATTGTGGTTCATTACAGATTTTTCGAAACTGCTATAAACCCTCAAGATCCAAAGTCACATATCTGTATCCCAACCTCTTAAGCTCTCTCACGATTTCATCCATCTCAATTATCTTCATCCTCTCATCCCTTTCAACCTCTATCCTCGCAATCTCTCCGTGATCCCTAACCCTAACAACCTTTAAATTTAATACCTTCCTCATCAAATCCTCCGCTCTCTCAATTCTTCTCAGTCTTTCAACCGTTATCCTGCTACCGTAAGGTATCCTGGTTGCGAGGCATGTGTTTGAAGGCTTGTTGTAAAAGCTCAATCCAAGCTCCTTTGCGATCTCCACGATTTCACTCTTCGTCATTCCAACTTCAACCCATGGACTGCAAACGCCTTCCTCAATCAAAGCTCTGTATCCAGGTCTGAACTCATTCAAATCGCTGGCGTTCGTTCCATCGAATATCTTCTCGATACCTATGCCTCTTGCAAACTCCTTAATCTTTCTGATCATTATCCTCTTACAGAAGTAGCATCTTTCGCTTGTGTTTTTAACGAACTCTTCAAAGGACAGGATACTTATCTCTATTATGTGATGTTTAAGGCCGATCTCCCTAGCGATCTTCTTTGCATCCTCCAACTCAAACCTTGGCATAACTTCGGATGCAACCGTCACAGCTACGACTTCATCCAAAAGTTCGTTACAGATGAAGGCGAGGGTTGAACTGTCCACACCTCCAGAGAACGCCACAACTACTCCATCCTTTCCCTCCTTCAAGATGAAATCCTTAAGTCTTTTCAACTTGTTCACAACACATGTTTTGAAAAAAATTTAAAATGTGTTGTCAACTATGATCGTGGAGAGGGTTGAGGAGTATCTCGAAGCTATATTGGACATTCAAGAGAAGGAGAAGAGAACGGTTAGAACTGGTGATGTTGCGAAGAGGTTGAACGTTAGACCCTCTAGCGTCACAGAGATGTTCATAAAACTAAGAGAGATGGGTTACGTCGATTACGTTCCTTACAGGGGTGTAGTACTGACACCGAAAGGTAGGGAGATTGCGGAGAAGATAAAGAAGTATTACAGAGTTTTTGAGAAGTTCTTTGAATACCTTGGCGTGAACAAGGAAAAGGCTGTAGAGCTGAGTTGCGAGCTCGAGCATCATGTAGACGACGATGTTTTAGAGAGGGTATGCAGGTTCATATCTGGAGTTTGTAACCTGTGTGACGAATGCGAGTTCAAGGAAAACTTCCTTTGCGATGTTGGAAAGGGTAAATACAAGGTAACGATTGCTCCGAAGAACCTCTGTGGAGTTATAGATGTCGACGACACGATCGAGGTCGTTGAAATTCACGGTGATGTGATTGAGATTAAAATTGGTAACGAGACGTTTAAGATTTCGAAGGATGCTGCAAAAAAAATAGTGGTTAGGAGGGTTTAGGTTTTCTTCCTCTTCTTGATTATCTCCTCTATTTTCTTTTCAAACGTATCTTCATGTATATATGGACATTTTATGTAATGCTCAACTGCCTTTGCAAGAGCATCTTTTGTCGTGCTTTCACCCGTTTTCTTTTTCAACTCTCTCAAAACATCCTCTGGTAAGACTGTCTGAGCATGCACGATCTTCAAGACTCATCACCTAAAGCATCTGTACATAAGCCAGTATTTAAAGTTTTCTCATAATAGTTGTGATGAGAGATTTATCAGTGATATAAGATGGGCCCGGAGGGATTTGAACCCTCGACCGCCCGGTTATGAGCCGGGCGCTCTGACCTGGCTAAGCTACGGGCCCTTAACCTTAAGTTTAGTTTAGAGTCACAAAATTTAAACTTTTCTCTGTTGAGTTTTCTTATAGTTTAACAGTGGTTGCCCGTGCTTTATAAGATATTTTAGAAACTACGAGCACGGGCTTCATCCTCAGCGCCTCATGAATCAGTACTTCATAGGGAGCCACATCGACAAGCACCACATAGCCCGCCTTACGGATTTGCAATCTTCCGTGTCTGATAGCCAAACAGCTGTCATCGGCACGGGTGATATATTAAGTTGATGTTGTATAATTTAGTTTTCGTTTCCATAGTTTCTTAACTTGTTATTCTCATCTTTGTGAATAAT
>CAZUUE010000219.1:0-2126 GCA_964623695.1 uncultured archaeon | reverse complement strand
CACTTCTCCGATATCCTTAATAGGGGAGTATTAAGCGGCATGAACGTTACGACATTCTTTGCAACAGATGGAAATTACAACAAAGACAACGTTCTTAAGGCATTTTCCGGTGGATACGGAATAGTTTACCTGTTCGATCACGGAGGTGGAAATAGTCTGTCCGTTCGCAGTAAACTCATACCTTCGAAGGAAATTCTCAAGCTTCCTTCAAACAGTAAGTATTCAATTGTCATATCCCCAGCCTGTTACTGCGGACTTTTTGACGAAGATTTTTACAATCCTCCTCCATGGAACAGATTTTTTGGTGAAAAGTCAATCGGTGAAGCTCTATTACTATCAAAGGCTGGAGCAGTAGCTTACATAGGTACTTCGAGAGAGGGTGTAGAGGACATGAAAATTCACGTCGAAAAAGGAAGGGTAGTTGTCGATGAGAACCTTTATCTCAACAGAATTCTGTTTAATTTGCTTAAGCTAAAGGGTAATACATTGGGAGATGCTGTGAAGTATGCAATTGAAGAATTTAGCGACAACGATTTCACAAATCCATACAACAAGGTTGCGCTATTTGAATTTGTACTTCTTGGAGATCCCGCTCTGAGCATACAGAGTTGTGAAAGCGTGAAAACAGATCAGCCTAAGGTTAAAGCTTATGCAGATAACTATACTTCGTTCAAGGATTTGGACGTTTCAGGTGAGATTCCAGTATTTGAAGGAAATGTCAGCTTAGATGTAGAAAATGCAAAGGTTCTGAAGCTCTTCAACTACTCTGACAAGTACCTTACGCTTATCGATAAGGTTGAACTGCTCGATAACTCGTACAAATTCAAAGTCGAGAACGAGAGCATTTATCTGCTCAGAGCCTCTAATGAAGGAAAAGAAGATTGGTTCATCTTCTATGCTAAGCCTTCTGAAGAGATTGAAGTAAACGAGAGTTTTGAGGAGACTGAAATAAACGAGAGTAACGAGAGTTTAGCAATATACAACCTATCAATTACAGTATCCGATAATTCTGTGAACGTGGTATGGTATACAAACAAACCAGCGGATACTGCCATTGAGGGAGATGTAAAGTACTATAAGGATGAAGATGTAACAATTCATAGAGTGAATATCACAGGATTGGATCCTGGATCTTACAATTGCTTAGCGGTCAGCAGAAGTGGAGATGAAATTGCAAAGGTTGAATTTAACTTTACAATCGCAGCGATTAATCATCCACCATCCATAACTTTACTCAATCCAAAAGATGGTGCTGAAGGTGTCGAGCTTAACCCAGAGCTAAGCGTTCTTGTCGAGGATAAGGATGGGGATGAACTAAGGGTTAGCTTCTACGACGGCCAAGGAAATCTCATAGGGGAAAAGATTGTAAACGGTAGCACTGTTAAAGTTAAATGGGCTGGTTTGGAATATGGAAAGAGGTATGAGTGGTACGTTGTTGTGAGTGATGGCAAAACAGAAGTTAAGTCCGAAGTTTGGAAATTTACAACGAACTGTAAGCCAATAGCCGACTTCAATTATTCGATAGATAGTACGACTGTCAGATTCATAGCGATTTGTTACGATAAAGATGGAGAGATAACTAAATACGAATGGGACTTTGGAGATGGAACTTACGGAGAGGGAGAAGAAGTCACCCATGAATATAAAGCTGGAACGTACACTGTCACTTTAACGGTTTACGATGATAAAAATGCAAGCTCAAGCATAAGCAAGGTTATAACGATCGAAAATGGTGATGTCGAGCTACCACTTGGCTCAAAAGATCTTGATGGAGATGGATTGTATGAAGATATAAATGGAGATGGAAAGCTTGATATTTGGGATATCGTTTACTTCCAGTGGCATTATAAGGACGATGAGTTTCAGGACTACTCCGAATACTACGATTTCAATGGAGATGGAAAGATTAACGTTGCAGATGTAATAAAGCTTTATATAATGTGGAAGTTGCAGAGTTAGCATTATTTTTCTTTCTTTGTTAAGAGTTCGCAGCAGTTCTGAAACTAATAATGAGTAATATTTTTTGCTCTGTTGAAAATAATTGAATTAGGTAGGGGGTAGAAAATCTTTACTGACCGTGTGAAAATATAAAGCATATTGAATAAAAATAGGATGATCTCGTGGCT
>CAZUUE010000218.1:0-2130 GCA_964623695.1 uncultured archaeon | reverse complement strand
CTTTTCCATGTTTACTCACTAATACTCATAAATACTCACTAAATATTTAACGGTTTCGCAAGGCGTAAGGATCTTAGTTTAGGTCAGTTAGCTTAGGAAGATACAGCACTGTGTATGATTTAATCATCAAAGGTGTTACAGAAATTAGGTTAGATCGAATTTTGAAGGATGAAATTCTGAATATTTGAACACCCAGCTTCAGAAAAACGTTTTTAAATTTCGTGAAAATTTTGAATTGTGGATTGGTTGAAGGTTGTCGTTATCTCATCGTTACCTATCTCCGAATCGAGAGGTGGTATACCTCTCGCACTTTACCTGGGATTCGATCCTGTCTGTGCATACTTGATATCTGTCCTCGGTAACATCATACCGGTCCCATTTCTACTTGCACTTCTGAACATTATAGAGAGGATAGCTTTGAGAACACCAGTCTCATCTCTCTATCTAAAAGTCGTTGAGAGAACTGAGAAAAGGAGAGATCTTATTGAGAGGTTTGGTTATCTTGGTTTGACTCTGTTTGTAGCTGTTCCGTTTCCAATCACCGGAGCTTGGACAGGATGCCTTTGGCTTTTCTCTTGGGATTGAACAGAATCAAGTCGTTTGTTTTCATAGTCTTGGGGATCTTGATAGCGGGATTCATAGTTCTCTCTTCAAGCTTGGGAATACTTAAAAGTCTTGGTTGATACATTTTAAATGCATGAAGCTAAAGCGTATAGAAAGGTTAGGGATGGTGTAATCTGCCAGCTCTGTTGGCACTTCTGTAAGTTAAGGGAAGGTGAGTTTGGAAGGTGTGAGGCGAGGTTTGTTAGTAACGGAAAGCTGTACACACTGACGTACGGTAACTTAAGTGCTGTTGAGAGTAGACCTATGGAGATCAAGCCTTTTTTCCATTTCTTACCTGGAAAGAGTGCAATAACGTTCTCGACGTACTCATGTAACTTAAACTGTCCCTGGTGTCAGAACTGGCATCTCTCAAAGATATCACCATCTGTTAGTAATCGCTTTGTTAAAGCTGAGGAGATTGTTAAAAGGGCGTTGGCATCTAGCGATGATGCCACATGTGCTAGCTTTAACGAGCCAACTCTTCTGTTTGAATACCTCATCGACCTCTTCCAACTCGCAAGATTAAAAGGGCTTTTCAATACGATGGTATCAAACGGTTACATAACTCCATTGGCACTTAAAATGCTTGTTAACTCGGGTTTGGATGCTATGAATATAGACTTAAAAGGTGACGAAGAGGTTTACGAGGTTTACTGTGGCGGAGAAGCTAAGAAAGTTTTGAAGACGATAAAGAGTGCAAGAGATTTGGGTGTTCATGTTGAAGTTGTGAACCTGCTCATCACAGACGTTAACGATGATGAAGATTGTGTAAGATGGGTTGTTGAGATGCATCTGAAGTATGCTGGAAGCGAAGTTCCATTACACTTCACAAGATACTTTCCAGCTTACACATTTGAAAATCCTCCAACACCGATAGAAAGAATCGAAAAGGCTATAAGGATAGCTGAGAGGGAGGGAGTTGAGTTTGTTTACATCGGTAACGTTCCTGGACATAGATACGAGAACACTTTCTGTCCGAAGTGTGGAGAGTTGCTGATTAAGAGGTATTCTTACAGAGTTCTTGAAGTTAGATTGAAGGACGGTTCATGTTGGAAATGTGGAAGGAAGATATACGGTCTATTTATCTAGGGATGAAAGAATATTCCTTACCAACCTTGAAGTATATCGTTCCTGGTAGAACTTCCTTTATTATGCTCTCGAATATCTCCAAGCTGTATACCTCTTCACCGAACATGTAAGGTTCCCCAACCTTCTTAACTATCATAGTCACATCGTACAACAAACTTAAGAGAGATCGTTCGTACGGTGAATAAGCTTTCTCTGGTAAAAATGAGAACACCCAAGCATCTGGATCGAGCAGATCGAATAATTCAAAAGCCAACCTCCAATATTCATCATCTCCAACTATCTTCTTTAATATCCAGTTTCCGTAAAAGACCATCAAGCCTTTCAACTTACTTAAAAATGTTACGCAATCTTCCAAGTCTTCATAACTGACAGTGTGAATAGCAAATCTGGTGGAATATATTAAGTGTGATATGGCATCGGAGAGGAGGAAATATCAGC
>CAZUUE010000217.1:0-2157 GCA_964623695.1 uncultured archaeon | reverse complement strand
TCAGAATTGCAGAGGATTTAAACATATTCTATGATAACTTTTACCATAATCAAGACAAATTTATGAGAGCATAGCTTCTTTATTATCCAACTCAAACAAATTTATTGATGTCCCTTAGTAAAAGATCGCATAGCATCTAATTATCATAAATATAAACGCTTATATTTCAAGTTTCAACCAACAATTGATGGAAAACCCTATATTTATTACTCATTCAAACTTTAAACATGAATCATGCACGGTTTGGAGTTTTAAGTTTACTTCTTGAAGTTTCGGCAGATCCAAAGCCCGGAAATGTCGATAAGGAGCATGAGTTTAAAGATCTAAAGTATAAGCATTTCTTAATTTCGGCCATCTCTGCATATCCCACATTTAAGGATTGCATGAACAGGAGAGGTAGCATTGGTTTAAACATCTTCAAGGCCGTTTCAAGATCCTACGAAATCTGTAAGACAAACGTTCATTTTGGAGCATTCATTCTTCTGATACCACTCATATGGTGTAAAGGAAACGTTAAGGATGTACCCTTTGAACTCAAGAGAACGACGAGTAAAGAATCCCTTCATGTCCTTTCAGCATTCAGAGTTTGCAAGCCTAAGGTTATGAACTCGGATTTTGACTTGAGAGACGCAAAGATTGAAAGGATAATCATTGAGGAAGACTTAAATCTTTACAGATGGTTTAAGAGATCTCCAAGGGAGAACGTAATTGCAAGGGAACCGATTGAGGGGTACTGGAGATGTTTGAAGGGTCTAAAGGTTTTAAAGAACTTCTATGAAAAATATGGAGATTTGAACGATTCTATCGTTTACACTTACCTACACCTACTTTCAAGCTATCTCGATCCTCTGGTAATATCAAAACACGGGATGGATGTAGCCATGGATGTGAAAAACAGGGCAAGAGATGTTTTGAGAGAGTTTAGATGTGGTGACTTAGATGCCGTTAAGGAGTTCGATGTTGATCTGTTGAGTAAGGGAATCAATCCCGGAAGTATAGCCGATCTGACGTGTGCAACGATATATCTATCCTTAAAGGAGGGGATAATTTGAAGTTATCGGATTTTGGATTTACAGATGGGATAAACGAGGTAATTGGGATTACCTTTGGAAGATGGATAAACACAGCCCCACTTGGAATAATCGTCGATGATCCAGACGGGAGGTTTGCAAAACTGAGGATCTATCCATCACATACAAAGAAAAACTTGAAGAGGGGAATTCTGTATGTCAACGTTTCGAACGATGCGGTTATATTTACGATATCAGCTTTTGAAGATTTAGATGAAAGCTGGTTTGAAAGCTTGAACCCTCCGATTTTAAGAGGTTCCTTAGCCTGGTGTAAATTTAAAGCGAAGTTAAAGGATGGTTGGGTAGATTTGGAGCTTTTGGATGGTGAAGTTTTAAGAAGAGTTGTCAGAACTGTGAACAGAGGTTTCTATGCGATGATAGAGGCCCTGATCTATGCTACGAGATTGAAGCACAATCCTAATTTCATTGAAAACGTTAAACACTATTCCAGCATTGTTGAGAAGTGCGGTGGGAGGAGGGAAAAGGAAGCACTGAATTTGTTACGGAAGTATTTGGAAAATTTATTATCCGACTGACTTCGATTTACTTTATGAGGTTTGTTGCCATTTCAGATACGCATGACAATCTTAATGCAATAGAAGACATGATCTCAGCTTTGAAGGGTGAAAGGTTTGACTTTGTCGTCCATGCCGGAGACATAATAGCACCATTCTCAATGAAGGCACTTGAGAAGATTGGAGGAAAGATTTACATCGCGTTTGGGAACAACGATGGAGAAAAGAAGATCTTGACGAGGATAGCGGAAAAGAACGGATGGGAGATAGGTGATATCATTGAATTTCCAAATGGAGTAGTTTACCATGGGACAGACATTAGGATCGTTGAGATTCTGAAAAAAACGAGTCACAAATACTTGATAGTCGGTCACACGCATGAGGTTAAAGTTGAAAGGTTAGATGGAAAGATCGTAATAAATCCAGGGGAGGTATGTGGTTATCAGACTGGAAAGAGGACTTTTGCAATCGTTGAAGACGATTCAGTTGATGTGATAGAGTGGTAGCTTTACGGTATAATGGCCCTGTCAAGACAACAATAAATTATAAATAGTAGGAATACAACTTATGAG
>CAZUUE010000216.1:0-2170 GCA_964623695.1 uncultured archaeon | reverse complement strand
AGGATTTCGTTTAAATCTCGCCATATGTTAAATATTGCACTATTTCTCAGCGATATTGGAGCTGAAATAATTCGATTCCGTCGCTTTGTTATTGAAATCCATTTTTATTATCAGATTCAAAAATAGTGACCTATATATCAGAGATCTCTTTTTCTCTTCAGGTAAGGAGTGAAGCGCGTTGTAATGCTCATCACTCAGAGTGATGCCACTTGCAACCAAGACCGCATCCCTACCCTTTAACTTAATAACGTTGTTAGTCTGTCCTGAATCTGGAGGGAATTCAACCAAGAAATGCCAGTCCGCGTTCTCGTCTGAAATTTCAGATTTTAATATTCCCTCCTCAGTTAACCATCTCTTAACTGTATCTTTCATAATGGTAATAGATCTCACACTATAAATATTTATCTAATAGACAAAAAATAAAATCTAATAAAAGATAAATTCTAAATACCCTAATTTAAACCTCTCATTTATGGAAGTTGAAGGTTTGGCAGAGCAGATCGTTTCGCAGTTTAAGAGGTTGGGATACGATATCGATAGGGAAGAGATACTCAAGAGGTTGAAGTTGTTGATAGTGGAGTTTAAGGTTCCCGAAAATGAAGCTGTAAGAACTGTAAAGAATTGGATCATTAAGGAGTATGAGATTCCAAGAGAGAAAATTATATCCGAGTCTCCGCTTGTAAAGATTGAACAGATAAATAAACCAGGTGAGTGGGTAAGCTTAAAGGCTAAGGTGGTTCAACTCTGGGATTCTTCAAGTCCAAGTGTCTCTCAGGTTGGTTTAATAGGTGACGAGACGGGAATAATAAAGTTTGTGATATGGGCAAAGTCTGGTAAGAGAGAGGTCGAAGAAGGGAAGAACTACCTATTTAAAAACGTTGTAACAGACAGCTTCCAAGGTAGAATGCAGGTTAACATCGGTAGAACGAGTGATATAATTGAGATAGATGAAGAGATACCTTCGCCGGGAGAAATAGAGATCGTTGGAGCTTTGGTTTCGATTCAGCAGAACAGCGGTTTGATCCAAAGATGTAGCAGTTGTCACAGAGTTATGACAAAGGGTATATGTCCTATACATGGGAAGGTGAGAGGTTACGACGATTTGAGAGTTAAAGGAGTCTTAGATGACGGTGAGAACTTCTACGAGATAATACTGAATGAAGATAACATAAAAGATTTAACTGGAATAGATCTAAATAAAGCTAAAAGGATAGCATCCGAGAGACTCGATAGGAATGCAGTCTTATCTGAACTCAAAAAGCTCTTAGTTGGTAGGTATTACAGAGTTGTTGGTGTTAAGGGTGGTAGATATCTACTTGTTAAGAATGTGGAGAGGATTGGTGGTGTTGAAGATAGCGATGTTGATAGGCTTTTGGAGGTGTTGGCATGAACACGATTAGAAAGAGAGAAGTTGCGAGAAGGATATTTGCGTATGAACTAAACAGATCTACATACAGATTTCCGAAGGATGAGGAAAGATCTCCAATATACGTTCTAACTCCCTTGGGAATGAGGGTTAACAGGGTTTACTTTGTTGGTGCCTTACTCGATAAGGATGAGATAAAACCTGACTCGGGAATATGGAGGATAAGAGTCAGTGATCCAACCTCGGCAGTGTACGGATATGTAGGAAGATTTCAACCAGATGCACTTGAAAGTCTGATGGAGATAGAAGTTCCAGAGCTCGTGGCGATAATTGGGAAGGTTAGAAACTTTGAAGTCGGTGCTAGGATATTCGTATCTCTGAGACCAGAATACATATCACCAGTCGAGAGCGACGTCAGGGATTACTGGATATACGAAACAGCAAGACAGACCATCGATAGGATAAGAGCTATGGAGAAGAAGGAAGACGAGGATTGTAAGCTCGCATGGCAGATATACAATCCAAACCTTAACGAATACAGACAGATAGTCAAACAGGCCCTCCTGAGTCTAAAGGAGGGATTTGTCGCCGAAGGTGAAGAAGGTGAAGAGATCGAATTTGAAGAGGAGTTTGAGTTCGAAGAGGAGGAGTGGGATCTCAGCGATATACTTAAGGAATGATTTTCACTCTGACCTCCTCCCCGCCCTAAACAGTAGTTCCGAAAGTAGCCAATTTTGGCAATTAAGTTCGAACATCAAACTTAAATACTAATAGTCAAATAAAATTTTAGATGAGTGTATTAGG
>CAZUUE010000215.1:0-2206 GCA_964623695.1 uncultured archaeon | reverse complement strand
TGACCATATCCTCGGGCAACCAGTTCTCGTAAAAGTTCTGATGCAAACTTGTGGCTGAACTCCATAAAGTCGACATCTCAGCATCGTTCAGCCTATTTCTAAGCTCAACGACGAACTTATGCAGTTCCCCATGACTTCTCAGCTCTTTCCTTTCCTTAGCCGCAACCGCCTTCACGATTTGAGCTGAAGCTCCCCATGCCTTCTCGGAAGCCTGAATGTAATCACCCCTTTCAATCATTTCCTCGGCCTCCTTCAGAAACTTCTCGCACAGCTTAAGATGTACCTCCACCTTGGATTCTGGATCCAAAGGTTCCCTGAGATATTCGGATATGGCCTTTAAAACCAACTCCTCCTCAGGAATCTCCAACCTCTCACTCTCCTCCTTTATCCTCTCCTCAAGCTTTTTAGGCAAAACCAGAGATATCATAGCTGTCACCGTTAAACGTTTAAATAAACATCATCGAACCACCTTTTAAGCCTTAGTATTCCCTCTTTCAATCCAACCTTCGGCTCAAATCCCAACTTACTCCTTATCTTGCTTATATCAGCATAAAGCTTGACTATGTCACCTTTCCAGCTTTTACCCGTGAACACTATCTCCGCCTGTCCATCCAAACCTAACATCTTAACCATTAAATAAGCTAGATCTCTTATGCTCGTAGGATTTCCTCCGGCTATGTTAAACACATCACCCACCGCTACGTTCTTCTCAGCCGCAAGTATAAAAGCCTCAACGCAATCCTTAACGTAACAGAAATCTCTTATCTGCTCCCCAGTCCCAAGAACCTCCAACCTCTTAGGATTCTCTGCCAACTTCCTGAGAAAGTCGAACATGACATACCTCCTCTGCCTCTCTCCGTAGGTATTGAAGATCCTCAAAGCCGTGAACTTCAAGCCATAGGTGTGATAATAAGCAAAGCCCAACCTCTCCCCAGCCAACTTCGAAGCTCCGTAAGGGGATATGGGATTCAGAGGATGCTCTTCATCTATAGGAACGTAAACAGGCTCACCATATACAGCTGCGGAAGAAGCATAAACTACCTTCTCAACACCCAAATCCAAGCTCAACTTCAGCACGTTGAAAGTACCCAAAGCGTTCGATTCGAAATCATATTTGGGATCTTCAACCGAATAAGGAACGTTAGCATTCGCAGCCAAATGAAAAACTATCTCAACTCCGTCCATAACATCCTTCAAAGCTTCAAAGTCCCTTATGTCCACCCTATGAAATTCTATCTTGTCCATGCTCTGTGCCAAGTTACTCAGATCTCCGTCCTTTAAGTTATCAATCGCTACGATCTCAGCCCCTTCCTCAACTAACCCATCAACAAGATGCGAACCTATGAAACCAGCTGCACCCGTAACAAGCACCCTCTTACCCTTCAGCCTCATCACATCGCCTCGCTGTAAACTTTCAACAACTTCGAAACTATAACACTCCAATCATGAGTTCTGGCAAACTCAACCGAATTCCTGCTAAGTCTGTTTAACTCCTCATCATTCTGAAGCAGATCTATTATCTTCTCCGCAATCTCCTCAGGAGATAGATTGACTATGAATCCGTTGTAGCCATCCTTCACGACACCAACCCCCGCATTCTTCTCGTGCCTGACGATTATAGCCGGCAAACCACAGCTGTTAGCTTCTAGAATCGTATTCGGAAATCCCTCCCTTGTTGAAGGCAAAACGAATATCTTGGAAGATTTCATGTGAGCGTAAACCTCCAGATCACTCTCAATAAAACCGAAGAACTTAACGTTACCATCCAATCCCAACTTCTTGCTCAAAGCTCTTAAATTCTCCATTTCAGGCCCATCTCCGATGATTCCGCATCTGACATCCCTAATCTCCTTCCTAACGATATCCAAAGCCTTAAGCAGAACATCCACGTTCTTATGGGAGATCAGCCTTCCAACGTACATCACATCAAATTCCTCATCCGAAGGCTTAACTGATTGAAGTCTGTAGAAATCTACTCCGTTCGGAATGACCCTCATCATCTCCTCAGGAACGTTCAAAGCCATCAAATCCTCCTTTATCTTTTCGGATATCGGTATTATCAGCTTCGGAAGCTTAGTCGTCAATCTCTCAATCAAATAACCAAAAATTCCTTTCTTACCTAAATACTCAAACCAATAATCGCTCCAAACTTCATACCAAGTTACGACCAAGGGTGTTCTTCTGAGCAAGGAATGAACCTTAGCCG
>CAZUUE010000214.1:0-2316 GCA_964623695.1 uncultured archaeon | reverse complement strand
CTCAAACCACTGTTTTTAGCCATGTGATGAATCTCCATGGGAGAGAAGGCGTGTATGTGTATGTCATCGCTTACGTCCCTAACAGCTTCGATTATGGAAATGTAAAAGTTCAAATTGGCCTTCGGAAGTAAACCGCCCTGAATGCAAACTTCGGTGCAACCGTAATCCAATGCTTCCCTAACCTTCTTCTTTATCTCCTCAAGCGTTAGCAGATACCTCCTCCTGTTCCTAAAACTGCAAAACTTGCAGTTACCAACGCATATATCCGTGAAGTTTATGTTTCTGTTAACCACATACGTTACGACATCTCCAACTGCCTTCTTTCTCAATTCATCCGCCCTTGCAAAAGTCTCGAACGGATCTTCAATTAGATCTCCTATACCCATCTTCATCCGCGTTAGCTTTAACAAGTTGCGATATCTCATGGCTGTACCACCCTAAGCGAACGAACTTCGGGTATATGGGTAACCTCTCCCTAAGCTCAAAACCGCAACTCTCAACAGCCCTCCTCAAATCTTCAACGCTCGGCCAAGGATGCTCTGGATTTATGTAATCGGGCGTTACCTCCGAAATTCCACCGAAATCCCTCGCACCAGCTTTCACGAATGGAGTCACATCTTTAACGAGGTTTGGAGGTATCTGAATTGTCACGTCTCTTGGAAGTTTCTCCCTCGCAATCTTAACTGTTTTAATCATCTCCTCGATCGTTGGAGGTTTCGAGTTCTGCATGGGCGTGTTCGGTTTTGGTGTGAAGTTCTGAATTATTACCTCTTGTATGTGGCCGTAGTTATCGTGTATCTCCGATATTACTTCGAGTGAATAGACCCTGTCGTACTCTTTCTCACCTATTCCAATGAGTATTCCAGTTGTGAATGGTATACGTAGCTTTCCAGCATTCTTTATCGTTCTTATCCTTACATCTGGCTTCTTACCCGGGCTGTTCGCATGGCATTCCAGTTCGACGGCCTGCTCAAGCATCAAACCCATGCTTGCGTTGTAGGGCTTTAGAAACTTGAGCTCGCTGTAGCTTAAAA
Organism: uncultured archaeon; assembly: GCA_964623695.1. Taxonomy (GTDB): domain Archaea; phylum Halobacteriota; class Archaeoglobi; order Archaeoglobales; family Archaeoglobaceae; genus Archaeoglobus_B. The sequence goes on along the minus strand of CAZUUE010000214.1, from coordinate 1,282 downwards.
CTCCAGCGTTCGTGTGCGGTAGAAAGCCCATCTTCACAGCCAAAACGTTCATTTCCCTGACGTATTCCATGAAGTTTGAGTAACCGGCATCTTTCAGCTTCCTTCTGAATTCCTTAAAAGTATCGGGTTTTTCGCCAAACGTAAACAAAGCTTCTACGGCGTTTTTGGCCATGTTCAAAAGTCTTTTAACTTCATCTTTGTTCATGAACTTGAAGTCGTTCCTTCTAAATCCACAGTAGGCACATCTATTTCTGCAAGTTCTTGTGAGTGGTAGGAAGACGTTTCTTGAGAAAGTCAACTTTTCCATACGGTGAATTCTACTACGATAAAAAATACTATGCTGTCGAGAAGAGCATTTAAATTGTAAACGATGCACGACCAAACATCACTTCTACGTTCCACACGTTAAAGATCGACTATTCTTTATGATCCTTCACTCCCCACTCACGAGAACCAATCCTATCACTATCAAAATAGCCCCAACTACGACTTTGAGATTTACGTTCTCCCCCAAGATCAAAGCTGAAAATATCACCGTAAACAGTGGGTAAATGGATGTTATCGGGACGACCTTCGAAGCTTGGGACAACTTCAAAGCCTTGAAGTAAACGACCATCGCTATCCCGCTCGCAATTATTCCAGCAGCTATCAGAAGTAAGACGTTCTTTAGCGTGAGCTTGGAAACGGAAAAATCTTTAACTATAGATGTTATTATCAAAAGAAAAGCCAGAGCTCCTGCTATCCTTACAACGTTTGCCAAATAAGGTGAAACTCCAGAGCCTATAACATACTTGTCCATCAATGGAGCGATTCCCCAAAGTAAGGCGGAAATCAGAGCTAACAGTTCGCCCTTCATAGAACTACTTTTCTATGGGATTTAAATCTTGATGGTCGTTAGATTCGACAACGTTTTTTTATCTTAAAAAATCACTTTATTCATGCACAGAATTAGAATACTCGAATTTTTAAAGGGGAGGAGAGGGAGTGACGTTAGAGAGATAGCCAAGAACATAAGAGTTCCAGAGATCGTCGTGAGGAAGGAAATTGAAAACCTTCAAAAGGATGGATTCATCTCCGTTGATGGCGAGACCATAAAGATAAGTGAAAAGGGTATTGAAGAGTTGCAGAGGTATGTTAAGAGAGTTTGAGGATGGGGAAGAGAAGGTCTTTTTGATAAGGGACATCGTGGAAATTAGGATACCGAAACGAAGATACGAGAAGTTGAGAAGGAAGTATTCAAAGGAGTATATAATTTCTTTCGCTAAGGAAAGGAGGCTGATTC
>CAZUUE010000213.1:0-2340 GCA_964623695.1 uncultured archaeon | reverse complement strand
GATCGCATGAGGTGCTCACGATGATATCCGTAGTGGGGTTGGGAAAGGCAGGATTGCCTTTGGCTGCGGTCATTGCGGACAGTGGATTTAAGGTTATCGGAGTTGATGTGGATGAGAGAAGGTGTGAGATGATAAACAACGGGATAAATCCGATTCCTGAGGAGCCGGGGCTTGATGAACTGATCAAAAAGCATGGTGGCAAGAACCTGGTAGCAACGCCCAATTACGAAGATGCGAAGGGTTGCAACGCTTACATCATAATAGTTCCGCTTTACGTTGATAGTTCATACAATCCAGACTTTAGGATCCTTGAATCGGCAGTTAGATCCGTTGGTAGGATTTTGAAGAGGGGAGATCTCGTGGTTATCGAAACCACGGTTCCGCCGATGACGACGGAAACCCTCGTAAGGCAATGGCTTGAGGAAGAAAGTGGACTAAAGCTCGGAGAGTTCTATCTTGCATACTCCCCAGAGAGGATAATGACCGGCTACAGCATTTCTAGGTTGAGAGGGTTTCCGAAGGTTATAGGCGGTGTAGATGAGGAGAGCGGAAGGGTAGCTTACGAATTATATAAGAAGTTCATTCCAAATCTGCATTTGGTTTCGAACGCGAGGACGGCTGAATTCATAAAGGTTATAGAAGGCTGCTACAGAGATGTGAACATAGCACTCGCAAACGAACTCTTCAAGCTCGCTGAGGAATTGAACGTAGACTTTTACGAGGCTAGAAAGTTTGCAAATCATCACTACTGCCACATTCACCTGCCATCTACCGGTGTTGGAGGGCACTGCTTCTCAAAGGACGAGTTCGTATTTATCGGTAAGGATGGGATAGAACCGGTAACCTTTGAGGAACTTTACAACATCGTTGAGGGTGACACGATCGAAGTGAACGGTGTAGATGTGAAAATACCCAAGAGGGAATACTACATCCTGTCATTCGATGTCGATAGGCGAGAGGTAGTCCTTAAGCGGTTGATGTGTGTTACGAGGAGGAAACTGGGAAAGGACGAGAAGGTATATAGGGTTAAGTTTAAGACTGGCAGAGAGATCGTACTAACGGAAAATCATATCGTATGGGTTTTTGAGGACGGCAAATTCGTCGAAAAGATGGTTAAAGATCTGAAGATCGGTGATAAGGTTGCAATAATAACAGAATTGCCTTTTAAGAGTTCTGTAAAAAAGATCGACCTAATTGAAATACTTTCGAATGATCGTAGCAAGTTCAGGGTTAAATTCGTGAGGTTAAATCCGAGAGACAGGGCGGTGATATACAGGTACTTCGCACCGAGATCTTACGATTATCTGAAATCAAATCACATACCGCTTGACGACTATATGAAAATAAAGGATCTTATAGAGCTGGAGCCGTCATCCATAGCTTCGGGAAGAGGATCGAGTTATCAGGAGATTCCTGCAACGGTAGATGTTGATGAAGATTTTGGAACGTTCATCGGATACTACATATCTGAGGGTTGTTTGACTCACGATAGATCCCTTAGGGTTAGACTGTCGTTTAATGTTGGAGAGAGGGCGTACATAGATGAGGTTGAGAGTATCCTGAGAAAGATCGGTATAAGGTATTCAACGTACGTGCAGGGTAACGTTTACCACATCAAGGTATCCTCAAATGCCTTTGGAACACTGATGAAGAGCTTAGGAGGCACGAACTCTTACGATGCAAAGATTCCGGGATTCTTGATGTTCGACAGACGAATTTTGAAATCGGTCTTGAAGGGAATCGTAAACGGCGATGGTAGCGTATACATAGCTGAAGGTTTGCATGTTTATAGGAGAGACGGCAAAACGTACAAAACGAACAGGATCAGTGCTATACTTGAAATCGCTACAGCAAGCGACAAACTTGCTCAGCAACTTTTCTTAGCATTTCAGAGCATGGGTATTGTGCCGTCATACAAGAGAGCGTCAAATGTTCATATACTTAGAATATTCGGCTACGAAAACCTGAAAAAGATTAAAGATTTGATTAGCGGCGACAAAGGAAAAAAGATCGAGTACTACCTCCAAAAGGTCAGAAAGATCGAAAGAAATTCGACTTTTAGAATTATGGGATCTTTCGCCCTGATCGAAGTTAAAGATATCGAACTTGCAAATTACCACGGTCACGTCTACTCGGTTGAGGTTGAGGGAACGAACACGGTCGTAACCTCCACGGGCCTGATAGTTCACAACTGTATCCCAGTTTATCCATGGTTTTTAATAAAAATAGCTGAAAGGAAAGGGAGATTCAACGATGTTAGACTGCTGAGAACTGCAAGAGAAATCAACGATGAGATGATCAACTACTGGGCCGAAAAGATAATCCTAGCCTGTATGAAGA
>CAZUUE010000212.1:0-2349 GCA_964623695.1 uncultured archaeon | reverse complement strand
GTCTATGACTACGTCCGCTGAACCCCCTTCAATTTAAGTAACATTTAAATACAAAAAGGAACATTTAGTTTTAGAAACTCGAAAGCCCTTGAAGGGCGAGATGTGTGTAGTCAGTCAGGATGTGCTGAGATCAGTTCCCGCGAAAGCTCCCGAAAGGAAGAAATCCTCAAGGCGGTTGAATATTCCTTAAACTACCTTGAGGAGAGAACGGAAGGAAGTGGAGCGTTAGTCTTATAAAGCCTCGCTATGTTATGTTTAATGTTGGATGGGTGGAAGGGTCAACCAAGTCCCAACAATGGAAACTACAGCCCGTGTTACGTTCCTTGCGGAAAACGGGTGAATGGGGTGCTGGCCCACCCCATGTATATCCAATAAGGAACGAGGCTGAGGATATACGTAAACCTCCGTTAGGAATTCTCGCACACAAGCAAAGTTCCAGTCATAGATTCGAGCGAACTTAACAAACCTCCGTTAGGAATCCTCGTACTTCAGTGCAGGGAGAAGGTCAATATCTTGCTCTGTACCGCGAAGTCCTCTGTGTTGGAGACTTATCCCGAAGGAACCTCTTCAGGACGGAGGGAGTCAGACGTTCAATTGTAAGAAATGTGAACTAAAATTGGATAGAGATTTGAATGCTTCAAGAAACATGCTCTCCCCGCTTTGAAAAGCTTAGTTTCCGTGCAGAGGTGATTTCATGAACGATAAGAACGACAAGAGTGAAAGGAAAAAGATAATGGATGTCCTTATGGAAGATGACACTTACATAGTGAAGAAGAGTAAGGACTCTTCCGAAGTTGAGAAGGAAGTTCTGAAGAATATAGCTTTGAATGAGAAGGTAAAAAGAATCTCTCGTTCAACGGGTTATCCAGAGGTTGTCGTTAGAAAGGCGATAGAAAGGTTAATAGACGAGGGTTATCTGACGGAAGATCTGAGGCTAAGATCGGAATTCATATACAGAAGGAGTAAAAGGATTGCAATGATCGATGTAGGAATCTTCATATCGGCAATACTCCTTCTCCTGTCCATACTTTATTATTATCTACTTTAGCTTCTCTGGAAATATCTCATGTTTGTAGTGAATCCTTATGAAGTCATCTCCATGACAGTCCTTACAACCCACGCCCCTAGGTGAATGTATCTTAAAGACGTTACCGTTACTTGGTTTAAACGGATCGGATGAGTGACATCTCCAACATTCCAGTTCTTCCCTTGTAAAGTTCTTGTGACACTTTCCGCATTCTTTATATTTTGATGTGTGAAATGAATGGAGTATCTTAAAGATCTCCCTTTTACTCATGTTCATGGCGTTTTTGATGTGACATGGAATACAGTACTCACTCGCGTTCAAATGCCCTTCGATACTCTCAGCCTGCGGAACATATAATCTCTTTGGATTCTGATGACATGCGAGACATTCGTCGTCGATTGGAGTCTCCTTGACAATCTGCACTGGTTTTGGGGTTGGAGTGACAACTGGTTTTTCGTGTTGAACACACAGGATCAATATAACTGAAATCAGAATGAGGAGAAAAATTTTTGATTTCATATCATTTAACTTCATCTAGCGTATTCATCGGCCTTTGCATGTATCTTGGCTATGTCCTGCGTATGACAAACCGTGCAAGGTTTCCCACGAGGTATGTGAACGTTTACGTAGTTCTTGAAAGGCGCAAGTGGATTTGTAGAATCGTGACAGTTCACACACGAAGGCTGTCCAGCCGGTCCCTTTGGAACTGTTAAGTTCTCAACTGGACCATGACAGACTTCACACTTTAGGTTTATCGTTCCCGGCCCTACATGGATTCTGTGAGGATCAGTCCCATGACAGTTTAAACAACCGCTTCCTTCCTTATGTGCCGGATAGGCTTCAGATTTCTTGTGACATACACTACATTCAACCTTTGCCGCTTCAACCCCTGGTGTTTTCACGGGTGTTGGTGTTGTTATCGGCGTTGTTGGTGTCGTTACGGTTGTCACGGGTGTTGGAGTCGTCTTGACAGGAGTCGTCTCTATTGGAGTCGTCTTAACTGGTGTTGGCTTTGCGGGAGGCTTTACTCCAGCACATCCTAAAAGCAATCCAACTACAAGTATGGTCATCAACAATATAAACATCCTTTTCATCATTAACCCCCCTTTGGCTCTAATAACTTGGGATTATATCAATTTTTCGGTTTTTATTATCAACGTTTGAACATCCCCAAGATTACAGAGAATATCGATCTTATTAGATCGTAAAGTGAAAAAGGTTTGGGTTTTTCCTTTGTCACGTTCAGCCCAATCTCTCTTTTAAGTTCTTTGACCTCCTCCCCGCCCTAAACAGTAGATGACAAAGTTGGCAACCAAGTTTAT
>CAZUUE010000211.1:0-2353 GCA_964623695.1 uncultured archaeon | reverse complement strand
AGTTATAATTTGAATCGCTCAAATTTGCATAAAGCTCTATCTCTGTTACATCACCAGAATTACCAACAACTTTAAAAATAACATCGATTACTGGAACATCCTTAGCTTTCACACCATTTGTGTCTATCAAAGCAACCTTTACGAAGTTTTTGCCAGTGTTCTTAAACCAGAAGCAACCGGCTTTACATTGATAACTGCTGTTCAAATTTACATCCTGAACAATTACAACGCTTGGATCGAATTTCATAGTTATATCCAAACCTATGATATTCTCAGATACGTTCACGTAAACTGGTACGATTAACGTTTCATTCCTTTCAACTGTATAACTCCCAACATAGATCTCCTCAGCATTTGCTGTATTGAATATGAATATAAATAGAAAAATTATTGAATACCTTAACAGCTTCATCCCAGCACCTCACAACTCCTCAACCTTACCGAGCAGATGGTACGCGATCTTTGCAACATCACCTATATCAACCCTACCATTACCGTTAAAATCCGCCCTCGGATCTTGTTTTATCTTTCCTACAACCATGTATGCCACTCTTGCAACATCACCTATATCAATTCTGCCATTACCGTTGAAGTCTCCTCTTATTGTAACCCTAATCGATCCATTGATCACAACGAGTGGTTTGAATGGATTGAAGTTTTCATCACTAAACTCCGCTAGCGTTACTTTTATGTATGTAAATCCGACTTTTACAGTCTTAAATAAGATATCTACAACACCCATAGGCTTAAGTATAGTTATTCCGTTCGTGTTTATTAGTACCACTCCAACGGAGTTATTTCCTATTACGTAATATACGCTCGACCCATCAACGGACTTGTTTACCTTTACATCCACGATCTTCACGATCGTTGGATCGAACGCTACATTCAGATGCAATCCAGATATATTTCTAACACCAGCGATCATTATCGGTGTAGTATAAGTTCCATTCCATAGAATTACCGTCATGTGCGGTATCTTGACAATGGGTACAACGGGTGGTGCAGGTGTTGGTGTTGGCGTAGGTGTTGGAGGTGGCGTTACAATTGGTGTCGTTGGAGGGGGTATGGGTATCTTGGTGTAATAAACTGCCCTTCCCTCTGTATCGGAGATTTCATAGCTTGTATTCCACAATTTTAAAAGGAGTTTTACAGTCAGATCGTAGTATCCGCTTTTATCCTGAACAGGTGGATCAACTACGAGTTTGTAGAGGGAAGCAAGGGGTAAGGCATTGTTCTCTTTAATTATTGGTATTACGGGAATAACCATCTTAACTTTGGCCTCTCTCTTACCTACATAAACCTTAAAGAATTTTATATCTGGTAATTTATCTTTAGTTATGTATATTGGATGGTTTGAACTGTAGATCGAAAGTTTTACAGTAATGTCTATACTACGTGGCTTCTTATAGAAGCCAGCATTAGCAGGTTTCCTCTTTGTTGGAGATAATATATCAAGCTTAGCACCTATCACAGTTGTAACTGTTTTAATTGAAGCCTTTACCTTCGGATTGCTCTTTGATACAGCGGTTACCTTAACGACATATTTTCCAGGCTTTGTAAAGCTATCACCCTTAACTATAAGCTTTACGATGGTTGATTTACTTGGATCTAATGAAACCTTGTTGGGAACGACTTTACCAAGCATATTACCCTCAATACCGATTTCTGGGAAGGCTTTCAATATTATAGTGTCTCTAACACTTCCTACGTTAGTAACCTTGATGTAGTATGTGGTTCCCTTAACTGGATCCAATATGACATGATGGTTGTCTGGACACTTGAGTTCAATTCCATACTTCGAAAACGGTACAACTTTTACCTTTATCGTCTTAGATAACGCTACATTTGATCCGACAGTTCCTGAAATATTTATTTTATATGTCCCAGAGCAGTCCCTTGGTACCTTTATGGAGATTGTACAGGATACAGAACCTTTTTCACGACCGTTGGATTTGATAAAGATTTGATTGGAAGATAACACATAGCTTACGTTCTTGTTGCACTTCACTTTAACACTACCGTAGGTAACTTTGAAGTCATCTGGCATGCTTACAATGTACGTAAAGGTTTCGTTGCTAACGTTGGTCATCAAAGACATATTTAGTAACTCACCGGCAATTACAGTATCGTCGTATTTTACGATTGATTTAATGAGTTTGACTTCTCCAGCACTTACTAATCCCATTAATACTAGCAACACTAATATACAAAGCAGTAATCTCTTCAAACTCAATCACCTCTTTAAGGGCATAGAACGTATAATTATTTAATTTTTGCTATCGGTCTGGATTATTTTAATTAAGAACTGACAGTGTAAATAGCGAAGCTGGTGGAATATATTGAGTGTGAT
>CAZUUE010000210.1:0-2376 GCA_964623695.1 uncultured archaeon | reverse complement strand
GAAGCTTCAAACGTAGGTAAATCAAGACTGTCATCATCATCAAGAACGGTAAAAGGGTCGATCTGAATGCAAATCCGTATCCGTACATCAGCATGAGAGAGAATGCGATTGGCCCCAAGATTGCTCCAATTTGATCGAGAGATTCGTGAATACCGAATCCCAGACCCCTGTAACCTCTCGTGACGAACGAAATTATCGTGTCTCTTGCGGGTGTTCTCAGACCCTTTCCAATCCTCTCCATGAGCACAAGTGCAGATACGAGAATCCAACTGTCAACGAAACCCATGAGGGGTATCGAGACTACGAGAAGGTAACCCAAAATCGTGAACGTCCAGTAACCTCTGATCCTGTCGCTTATGTAACCAGAAATCAACCTCAGACCGTATGCAAGGAAGTCACCCAAACCTATGAGAACTGCAAGTGTAAAAGGATCTACTCCGAGGTGACGAAAAAAGGAGCCATAAACACTTCTCGCACCTTCATACACGAAGTCTCCAAGGAGACTGATCAAACCGAAAATTAATATCAATCTTAACATCAGACGTATCTCCTGTCTTCCATAGCCCTCTTTAGGAACCATACCTCAAGCTTAAAACATCTGACGGCCTCGCAGTCCCTCTCAAGACATCCGAAGCAAGGCGGTAAACCGGCAAGTTCCTCAACTCTCTCAAGTATCTCCCTCAGACTAAGCTCTTCTTCTTTCTCTTCAACCTCCGCCCCGGCTGGAACGATCTTAAAAGTCTTGACACCGTTTACGACAACCTCAACCCTCTTTATAAATCCCTCCTTCTCAAGCTTCCTCAAGATACGTGAACACTTGCTGCTGTCTATCTTCAACTCCTTCCAAAGATCTTTCTGAAGGATCTCGCCCCTTTCCTGCAGTATCTTAAGAATTTCTTCCCTCGTATCCATGATTCAAACCTCTCAAAACTAAACCCTATCGAGCGGTTGGATTATCACTATGTTGTTGCCTCTCAGAACTATCGTCCCAAGACTCCTAACCTTTTCACCACCCTTGCACTCCATGGCGTTCGTTAGGCAGAGGTTCATGTAGTCATCGACACCCTCAAGGATTCCAACGAGTTCGTTCTCTTCTCCCTTCATTTCAACCCTTATCATCTTCCCTATGAGAGATTTGACCATCTGGTTTGGTAGCATTCGATATCACCTTAGTTTTAAAATACTTTAGAGTTACGGTAACTCGTATATATAAGTTACCATAACACTCGATATGATTCTCGTGACTGGAGGTGCTGGATTCATAGGTAGTCACGTCGTTGACAGGTTGGTTGATGAGGGATGGGAAGTCATCGTAGTTGACAACCTCTCTTCTGGTAATTTGGAGTATGTTAACGAAAACGCTACCTTTTACAAGATCGATCTTAACGATATTGACAGAATGATGGAGGTATTTAGAAGGCATGAGATTGAAAGGGTTTGGCACATAGCGGCAAATCCAGACGTGAGGATTGGAAGTGAGAATCCAGATGAGATATACAGAAACAACGTATTAGCTACCTACAACCTGCTTGAGGTCATGAGAAAGTTCGATGTTAGAGAGATAGTTTTCACATCGACTTCAACAGTTTACGGTGAAGCCAAGGTGATTCCAACACCGGAAGAACATCCAACGATTCCTATATCGATCTACGGTGCTTCAAAGGTCGCATGCGAGGCCATGATTGCTTCTTACTGTCACACGTTCGATATGAAGGCTTGGATTTACAGGTTTGCAAATGTAATCGGAAAGCGTAGCAATCACGGTGTCATATACGACTTCATAATGAAGCTCAAGAGGAATCCGAGAGAGCTTGAGATACTTGGAAACGGTGAACAGAACAAATCCTACATATACATATCTGACTGCGTGGATGCCATGTTCTTCGGCTTGAAGGCGGATGGAGATCTGAACGTATTCAACATAGGTAGCGAAGATCAGATAAAGGTCAGGAAGATCGCTGAGATAGTCTGCGAGGAGATGAGTTTGAATCCTAAGTTCAAGTTTACAGGTGGTGAAAGGGGTTGGAAAGGAGATGTACCGGTTATGTTGCTTTCAATCGAGAGGTTAAAGTCAATGGGATGGAAACCGAAATACAACTCCGAAGAGGCCGTCAGAAAAGCCGTCAAGGATTTACTTGAGGATTTAAGTTAATTTCAAGAGATTTCCAATTGTTGTTAACTTGGTATGAATTCCTTTATTTTTCACAGATTAATTTAAGAGCAAAGTAATGAATTTAAAGTTTTTATCCAAAGTTGACAGTTTCTCTGTACTGGATGTATCCACTTAAGAGAAAAGTTTAATATTTAATATATAAAAATTTTGAATAAAGTGGATACGTTCTCTGTACAATCAAAAAATCTATAGACTACCATTGT
>CAZUUE010000209.1:0-2385 GCA_964623695.1 uncultured archaeon | reverse complement strand
CCATCACGATAACCACTGACCAGAACGACAACATAGTTTCGATTCAGAAAAGCGGTCCTTTTTTGCTCAGCGAAAAGATGTTTGATGAGCTTATAGATCTAAGCATAGTTAAGGCCAGAGAGGTCAGAGAACTTTTAAGAGAGGTTTAATTTTATTTTGATAAAGATTGTTTTTCTTTTGATATGATTTTTAAAATGATATAAATTCCTAAATTGTGCAAATATTTATATATGACGATTGCATCAATTGATGTGAGGGGTGTTTTTTGATGGTTAAAGTAGGTCAAGAACTTTTAAACGTCCCGTTTGGTGAGATGATTTTGAAGATGGGTATCGCAATAGCTGAAGCCCAAGCTGAACTTGACAGAAACGCCGTAGAGATTGCGAAGTTCTTGGCCGAAGAAAAGATCAAACTTCCAAAGATAATCAATCCCGAAGAAACCGTAGAGTTTTCTTTGATCTCCCTCGGCTTTTATCCACCATTCTACCACTTCCAAGAATCCATAATAGAGGTTAAGATGGCTATAACCATGGCTAGGGTCCACGAAGCTAAGGTCAGTGCAAGCTTCAAAGCTGGTTGGGGCCCCTTTGCAACTTCGGTCAACGCATCATATTCAAGTAAGTACAACTATAAGGTTGAAGGTTCGAGTTTACTTAGAACAAAGTTAGTCCCCGTAGAGCCGCCAGCATCTCTTCAGAAGTACATCGAAGCCTTAATAGATAAACAGTCAAAGGCAGTCGCAGATGAGATCGCCTCGGCTGAAGAATCCGAAGGCTAAAGATCATGACCGAGGTTGATTTCGAAGAGATTCTGATAGCACCACTTGAGGACATCGTTAAAAAGATTGCCGATGCCATCGCTTACGCTCAGACAGAGCTTGATAGATCGGCTTTGGAGTTACAGAAGAACCTTAAGCAACGTTATCCAGAATTGGCCGAATTGGGATACCTCGTCACCTGGTATCACATGCCGGAAATTGACGTGGAACTGAAGATGGTCATGCATTACGAAAGGGAGGAAGGTAAATTCAGACCGTTCTGGGCGCCATTCAATGCAAAATATAAGACACACTTCTCTTTTGAAGCGGAAGGTACAAGTGTCATCAAGATTAAGATAAGACCGATACCACCACCTGTAAGCCTTACGATCCCAAAGTGATTATTATGAGAAGAAAAGATAATATTGAAAAAATAATAAAAGAGTATGAAAAATTGAAGGAGGTAGTTAAGGAAAAGGATTTGACGATCTCAGATCTTAAGAAAAGGCTTGAAACGATCGAAAGAAATTTAAAAACCGTTATGGATGAAAACACTGCACTTAAAAAGGCCTTAGCCGAAAGAGAGGACATTATCAAAAGGCTTTTGGATGAAATTCAAAAGCTTAAGGCTACAAAGCAAGAGATTCGTGCCATACCCCTAGATGAGCTCAGCGAAACCTTAAAACGAACGTTATCATCTCTAACGGAAAAGATAGAAAAGATTCCGAAGAGGGAGGGTCTGAGATATATCGTAGACTCATTCGTAATGGAGATCAGAAGTGGTATCCATGCCGATAGGGAGGGAATAAAATTGGTTCAACCTAGAGAAATAACACCTGAAGCCTTAAGTACGATAAGGTTCAGTATCAAAGCAATCCCAACTATAAAAATAGCTAAAGAAAAATAATTTTAAAACAATTTTTATTTTTATTGATTTTAAAGAAAGCTCTATTAACTTAAATTTGACCGATCATCATGGCCAACAGAAAGTTAGCTGGCTTGTTAATTCTTGTGGCAATAGTAACACCAGTTCCAAGCTGTGCTGCAAAAGAAAAACCAACGCCAACTGAAGCTCCAGTGAAGGAGGAGATAGTCATAGGTGTTACAAATAAGGTCACGGACTTGGATCCAGCCAACGCGTACGACACCTGGGAATTCTGAACAACATAATGGGGGTCTGATGAGATACAAACCCGGAACCACAGAGCTCGAACCATATTTAGCAGAATCCTACGAAATCAAAGACAACGGAACGGTATACCTATTTCATCTGAGGAAGGATCTGAAGTTCGCAGACGGAACACCGTGTATGGCAAACGATATCGTTAGATCGATAAAGAGGGTTATGAAGATAGACGGAGACCCAGCATGGCTCGTGACATATTTCGTTGAAGATGTCGGAGCTTTGAATGACTACACTGTGGAGTTCATTCTCAAGATGCAGTGAGAAGACCAAAAATGGTAAAGGTGGGAACCAACCATTACGTAGCATGCACTTCACACTGCAACGATTATCTCCCTGAACTTCTCCATTAATCTTCTCTTCTCTGCACATTCAACCAAAGCATGTTCCAGAACTTCCTCGATCCTCGAAACAGGAATTATCTCGATCTTGCCCTGATGTTCAG
>CAZUUE010000208.1:0-2389 GCA_964623695.1 uncultured archaeon | reverse complement strand
GTATACATAACACCCGATAGAGTTACCGAATACGTCATAGATGATAAGTTGGATGAAGACGAAATCCTAAAGATGATTGTCGACAAAACAGCACCCAGATACGAGTGGGAATGTAGATACTGCTTTTTTTCTCTTCTCTGTCCAAATAAGAAAAAACGCCGGGACGGGGATTCGAACCCCGGAACCCCGAAGGGCACGGGCTCTCCAGGCCCGCGCAGTGCCACTCTGCAATCCCGGCATTGTTAGTTTCTATCGACGTCTTTAAAAACCTTTTGCAGAGTTCTCTTCATGAGGTTTGTTAAGATGCATGGAAACGGTAACGACTTCATCTTGATAGATGAATTTGAGAGGGAGTTAATCCCAAAGGAAAAAAAGGAAATGTTTGTTAGGGCTGTATGCGATAGGAGGTTTGGTGTTGGTGGGGATGGTGTCATATTTGTTCAAAGGTCAAACGTCGCGGATGTAAAACTCTTGTTTTACAATAGAGACGGTAGCATCGCGGAGGTGTGTGGTAACGGGATGAGGTGTCTTGCAAGGTACGTCGTTGAGCGTGGTTATGTGAATGAAGGTAGAGTTACGATTGAAACAGTCGTTGGTGTGTTAAACGTGGACGTTTGGTTTGATGGGATTTGGTGGATAAGGGTTAACATGGGGAAACCCAAGTTTGGGAGGGAAGTTCCAGCGGTTAAAGATGTGTGGGGTGAGGAGTTCGATATAGATGGTGTCAGATTTAGAGTTTATGCCGTTAGAGTTGGAGTTCCGCATGCGGTCGTATTCGTCGATAACTTCAACTTTGACTTCTACATGGTCTCAAGAAGGATAAGGTTCTGTGATCTGTTTCCAGATGGCGTGAACGTTAACTTTGCAAGGGTTTTTAACAGAAAGGAAGTCTTCGTTAGGACTTACGAGAGGGGAGTCGAAGATGAAACCCTGAGCTGTGGAAGTGGAAGTTGTGCCGTTGTTGTTGTTGGAAATCGTTTGAGAATCCTTGACAAGATTGTCGATGTGAGATCAAGGGGTGGGATTTTAAGGATAGAGGTCGACGGAGATGTGTACATGACGGGAACCGCTACAAAGGTATTTGAAGGAGAGATTCATGCCTTGAATATCTCTGACGAGTTTGTTGTAAAGTAGTTTCCGAATCCCACATGAAGTATGAACTTGTAGTTTTTCACATCTGGAACATCCTTAAAAGCGTCTCCTCTTGTAACCTCAACTATCTCACCGACGTAGAGAATGTGATCACCGGTTTCAACATCTTTTACAACTTTACATTCCAAATTAGCCTGACACTCCTTTATTGAAGGAACTTTAACCTTCTTCGATGGAATGAACGTTAAACTAAGCCTCTCGGTCTTATCCACATCCGCTCCACTTACAGTTCCAGCTATCCACACGTCTTTAAGCAGTTCGATCGTTGGAACGGAAACTACAAACTCCCCATGTTCATCGATCAGTCTTTTTGTGAATCTTGTGTGACCAATCGCAACGCCCAAAAGGGGTGGATTTATGGAGAGAGGTGTTACCCAATCTGCCGTCATGACATTTGGCTTTTCAGCAGTTCCAGACACGATCAAGAATGTCCTCATAGGGTATAGACACTCTACCACACGCATGTCAAGAGTTAAATTTGAAGGTTGATAAATCGTTCGATGATAATTGTAGTCGGCGGTGGACCAGCTGGGTGTCTATCCGCAATAGCTCTAAAAGATTATGATGTCACGCTTGTCGAAGAGCATCAGTCACCAGGCTTTCCAGTTCAATGTGCTGGACTTGTGAGCGATGAGTGTTACAGGAAACTTAAAAAATTCTCGGATTGCAAGTTAAATGAAATAAGAGGAGGAGTCTTTTTTTCTCAAAATGAAAGTGTGGAGCTTGAAGGAAAGAAGAGGGGGGTTGTCATTGAGAGGAAGATTTTGGACAGAGATCTTTTGGCTAAGGCGTCTGAATTTGTGAATGTGATGATTAAAACAAAGTTTCTAAATGTGAGAAACGGGAAGGTTGAATTGATGTCTTTTGGTGATAGAATAGAGATGGAATACGATTTTATCATAGGCGCAGATGGTGCTTATTCGAACGTTGCTAGAGTTTTTGGATTTGAGAGACCGAAGATTTATTCTGCAATTCAGATAACCTCAAGATTTGAACCTATAAGCGAAGACCTCGTAGAGATTTATCTTGGTTTCTCGGACTTCATATGTTACTCAGTTCCGTTCGATGGTATTGCGAGGATAGGTGCAATATCCAGTTCGAATCCAATGCCTGTATTGAAGAGACTCTTGAGGTGGCTAGGTGATAGAGTTAGAGGTTGCGTTTTGGAATTAAACGTTGGAGCAATTCCAATTGGAATTGTGAATTTTGTTAAAGGAAGTGTCATGCTCGTTGGTGA
>CAZUUE010000207.1:0-2406 GCA_964623695.1 uncultured archaeon | reverse complement strand
ATATCACACTTAATATATTCCACCAGCTTCGCTATTCACACTGTCAGTTAATAATCTAAAGCAAAATAATTTTATTCATAAAATTATAAAAATTAAATTCTTTAAAATTACATTATAATAATTAGAAACAAGGATAGGTTGACACTATTTAAAATGACAAGACTTATAAGGGACAACTATTTCAACAGTTATGGTTGGGGTGATCGAATGGAAGAGATAAGGTTCTGCCCAGAACATGGATTCTACAGAGGTGAGATATGCTCTTGCGGTTTTAAGGGCGAAGTTATACTTGAAAGGGATAAGGTTGAAAGACTTGGGAGGTTCATATCTGGTATCTTGAGGCATTTTCCAGATAAGTTTAAGTTGGAGATGGATGAAAACGGATGGGTAGATTTTGAGAAACTCGTTAAGATTACAGAGAGGAAGTTTAGATGGGCCAATAGATGGTTGATAAAGGCTTTGGTTTACTCCGATGTTAAGGAGAGATACGAGATAAAAAACGAAAAGATCAGAGCAAGATACGGGCACAGTGTTAAAGTCAAGCTTAAAGATTATCCAACTGCAGAAGAAGACGTTTTGTATTATGGAACGAGTGAGGAGGAGGCACATAGGATGCTTGAGATCGGTATAAAGCCAGTTAATCAAACCTTTGTCCATCTATCTACGAGCATTGAGAAGGGGATGGAGGTTGCGATGCTAAGAACTGACAACCCCGTGATAATAGAGATAGATGCTAAGAAGGCAAAGGAAGATGGATTGAGGATAATCAAAGCCAACAAATTTATAGCCTTAGCTGAAGAGATCCCGTCAAAATACATAAGGAGGGTTATAAAGTTATGAGGTGCGTAATAACAAATTGGGAGTATTTGGACAGTCTATGTAGAAGGCTTGCGGAGAAGATCATGGGAGACGGATTTGAGCCAAATGCAATCGTTGCACTCGCTAAAGGTGGATGGTTCGTTGGAACGATATTGTGTGACATCATGGGATTGGAGGACATAGTTACCTTGGGAATAAAGCAGTACGTTAGTTACGATAGGAGGGAGTTGAAGGTTCACGATGTCAGCTTGGAATACAGGGAGAACGTTCTCATAGTTGACGATTTGATAAACACGGGAAGGAACATGATGAGGGCTAAGGAGATAGTTGAGAGGAGTGCAAAAAACATAAAGACAGCATCCCTACTCCTCGTTTCAACTTCGAAGTTCGTTCCAGATTACTTCGGAGAATACTTGGAAGGATTTTCTTGGGTGATATTTCCTTGGAACATCGTAGAAGATCTTTCAAGCCTTATGAGGACTGTTATGGTTGAGAAGGAACTCTGGAGACTTAGAGAGATAAAGTCCGCCATATACAAGAAGTTTCAGATCGATCCGATATACCTCGACATAACAAATCCAATGAAGTTTGAGAGTGTTTTGAAGATAATGGAGATGAAGGGTGAGCTTGAGGTAGTTGAGGTTGATGGTGAGAGATTCTACAGGTTGAGGTGATGTCATGGTAAGGGTTGCGATAATCGGTGGAACGGGTATATATGAAGGTCTGGGGATTGAGGATGTTGAAGAGGTCGACATGGACACACCCTTCGGAAGGCCTTCTGACTCCATCTTCATAGGTTACCTGAATGAAGTAAAAGTTGCATTTCTCCCAAGACACGGAAGGGGACACGTTCATTCACCAACTAAAGTCCCTTACAGGGCCAACGTTTATGCCTTAAAGAAGCTTGGAGTTGAGAGAATCGTAAGCGTCTGTGCCGTAGGTTCGCTCAAGGATGAGATAAAACCCTTGGATATAGTTATACCGGATCAGCTCTACGATAAGACCAAGTTCAGGCCGAACACGTTCTTTGAGGATGTTGTGGTTCATGTTAGCTTCGCCGAACCTTTCTGCCCAGAATTGAGAAGTTTGGTCATTGAGGTTTTGAGAGATTTGGGTTACGATTTTCACGAGAGAGGAACTTACGTATGCATAGAGGGTCCACAGTTTTCAACAAAGGCCGAATCTCAAGTTCACAGATCTCTGGGATTCGATATAATAGGTATGACTGCACTGCCGGAAGCGAAACTTGCAAGAGAGGCTGAGATGTGCTATCTGACCGTCGCAGTAGTGACTGATTACGATGTTTGGAAGGAGAGAGAGGTAGATGTTGCCATGGTCCTTGAGAACATGGCGAAGGGTGAAGAGATGGTCAAAAACGTACTTAAAAAACTCATACCAAAGATACCAGAAGAGAGAAAGTGTCCATGCAAATCAGCTTTAGAATTTGCAATAACAACTAGCAAGGATCTCATAACACCCCAAGTTAGAAGAAAGCTCGGGATCTTTTTGGATAAATATATCTAATTATCTAATTAAAAAATTTAACATGTAGTGTTACCAAAAAGTTATGAAATAACACTTTAATAC
>CAZUUE010000206.1:0-2423 GCA_964623695.1 uncultured archaeon | reverse complement strand
CCAAAGCGTTAACTCTCCTCTTAGTCTTATCTATTTCCTCTATAAGCCTTCTAAGAGTTGTCTCTACTTCTGCAACCTCAAGTATTGAATCTACTAGTTCCTCATACGCCTCAACTGCCTCATCTATTCTCGCAGTCGTTCCTATGACACCGTACTCCCTCTCTATAACCTTCTTCCTAACCCTTTCCCTTTTTATGACGGGAACAACGACACCCATTATGTTCTTCTTCTTCATGACAAATTTCGGCTCGGACTTACGCGATAGGGCTACGGATCTAACTGAAACAACCCCGTCAACTGCCATTGCAAGCGCGAGCTTTTGCTGGGCTCTTTCAAGTTTCTCTGCCATACCTCCGATAACCCTTTTAGCCTCCTCGAGCAACTCTCTGAATTCGGTAATCAGGCTGTCTCTTTTCATTTTAAGTAATTCGTAACCTCTCTTAGCCATTTTTATCTTCCTTCTGAGCTTAATCAGTTCCATTCTTGTTGGCTGAACCTTTAAGACAGATGCCATATCTACCACCAAAAAATGGTGATAAAAATGATTTTGTTATCTCTTAGTAAGTTCGGCCTCCTTTTCTTCTCTCTTCTCCTCCTCTTCCTTAGCTTCTGCTTTCTTCTTTCTGTACTTCGGATGATACTTCTCTATGAAGTGCTTCTCGATCTTGACAAGCTCTCTTTCTGGAAGCATTGCAAGTAGATCCCATCCAAGATCCAGCGTATATTCAATATCCCTGTCCTCATATCTTCCCTGGTTGAGCCATCTCCTCTCGAATTCATCGGCAAACTTCAGGAACTTCCTGTCTCTTTCTGAAAGGGCTTCTTCTCCAACTATTGCTACAAGACCTCTCAGATCAACTCCCTCGGCGTATGCAGCATACATCTGATCATTCCACTGTTTGTGATCGTCCCTTGTCATTCCAGGGCCAATTCCTTCTTTCATTAGCCTACTCAGAGATGGTAGAACATCGATCGGTGGATATATACCCTTCATGTGCAGTTCTCTGCTTAAGACAAGTTGTCCTTCGGTTATATAACCTGTTAGATCGGGAATCGGATGCGTTATATCATCTGCTGGCATCGTGAGGATCGGGAACTGTGTTATGCTTCCCTTCTTTCCTCTAATTCTTCCTGCTCTCTCGTATATCGTTGCCAGATCTGTGTACATGTAACCCGGATATCCTCTTCTTCCAGGAACCTCTTCTCTTGCAGCACTGATCTCTCTCAAAGCCTCACAGTAGTTTGTCATGTCCGTTAGAATTGCCAGGACGTGATAATCGTATTCAAACGCCAAATACTCGGCAGCAGTCAAGGCCATTCTCGGGGTTATCAACCTTTCAATTGCAGGGTCGCTTGCGAGGTTCAGGAAAACTACAGCTCTCTCCAAGGCACCTGTTCTTTCGAAGTCCTTCATGAAGTAGTTTGCCTCCTCAAACGTTATTCCCATTGCTGCGAACACAACTGCAAACTCCTCTTCCTTACCCAGTACCTTAGCCTGCCTTGCAACCTGTAAGGCTATATCGTTATGAGGAAGACCTGAGCAGCTGAATATCGGTAGTTTCTGACCTCTTACCAGTGTGTTCATTCCATCTATGGCAGATATTCCTGTCTGTATGAATTCTCTTGGATATGCCCTCGCCGATGGGTTAATAGCCGAACCAACGATTGGTCTTCTCTCTTCCGGAACTATTCTGGGACCACCATCTATTGGTTCTCCTCTTCCGTTGAATATCCTCCCAACCATGTCAGGTGAACAGTCCAGTCTTACGATGTCTCCTGTAAACCTTACGGAGCATCCTCTGTCCAGACCTCTTGTACCTTCAAACGCCTGAACAACCACCATGTCCTTTGATGTATCCAATACCTGCCCCTTTCTCGTAGTACCATCTGGTAGCGTTATTAAGACAAGTTCTCCATAGCTAACAGGCTCCGTCTTTTCAACAAAAATTAGGGGACCGGCGATATCTCTTATGGTCTTATACTCCTTCATACCACCCTCTACCATCTACATCAACCTCCCAACAGGTTCTTTCTAATCTTCTCCAATGCAGCCTGCAATCTTGGTTTGTAATCCTCAAAGTACTTGGATTTCATGAACTCATCCTTTCCTTCAACGTTTTCTATTTCATCCACAGTTCTTCCCATCTCCAGAGCCTTGTAGAATATGTCATTTAACTCCTTAACAGCCTTCATCATGTCGTACATCTTTTCTAGTGAGCAGTAAGTGTCCACCTCATGATAGGCGTACTGCAGCAATATGAAGTCCCTTATGTACCTTGCGACCTCAAGCAGCACTCTCTGAGCATCTGGAAGTGCATCCTTTCCAACAAGCATGACTATCTCCTGTAAGTTTGCCTCCTCCTGTAGAACCTCCATCATCCATCTTCTCAACTCGGGCCAGTCGGGATACTTCTGCTTGAACC
>CAZUUE010000205.1:0-2427 GCA_964623695.1 uncultured archaeon | reverse complement strand
AATTGAAAAACCAGGAGTTTATAAGATGTGGTTTCTGCTCTTTAAAGATTTTGTCCCACCGTTGCCATCAAAACCGAAAAGAATGAAAGATTTTGCTGGAACCAATGCTGAAAGGAGAATATTGGACGCCATAGAAGGTAAGATTCAGAGTTTGAACTTGAACATCGTTGTTAGACGTTATTGAATCAATCTTCTACCAAGGATTATCAACACGACAATGCAAACGATGATCTCAAATCCAGGAGAACTAACGATCAACCTGCTTTCATTGCTGGCATTGATCGAATCCGCTGAGACTTCAACTTCTGCATTGTAAGTTGTAAGCGGTATATCCTCGGGAACTTCGAATTCTACTCTTTTTGATATCGGAGGAGTTAAACCGTGCGTATTTATCTGTAGCAGTTCGAATCTCTTTTTGAATTCAGGAGATGAAAGAATGATCGAGGCGTTTATCAGGCCTGTCCAATTGTTTGGATACCAATTTAAAGTTATCATGTAAGTTACCCTCTCCCCAGGCTTGACTCTCAAAGATCTCGGTTCTACCGATATGTCGAGTCTCTCAACTTTTGGCTTAACGTAATTTGGCTTAACGTAGAAACTCACCGATCTTACTCTTTCATCGATCTTAAACGTAAATTTGTAGGCTCCAGGCTTGAGTTTACCTAACTCGTATGAATAGTTGACGTTCGTTAAGACTTGAATGCATGAAACGTTCAATCTTACTAGTTTAGCAGAAGCGAAAAATTCATTATTTACACGTTTTAAATTTCCCCACAAGACTTTGTAACACGTGTTTGGTAGAGTCACGGACACGTTTGCAAAGTAACTGCCATTCAAACTTCCAACATTTACTTCAACCTTTTCAACCTTCAACTTTGGTGGAACAGTCGGTGAAGTTGTAGCTGTGGTTGTTGGTAGGGTTGTTAACGGTACTGTCGTCGCTACAGTTGGAATCGTTGTCGCTGTTGGTGTCGCAACGATTACGGGTGTTGCAGTGGGTGTACATGGAGGCGTGGGTGTGACCGTTGTTACTGTCGGAATTACGCTTTCATCACTCACGATTTTTGCATTGATGGTTTTTCCATCCACGTTTACGATGAAGTCACCCAAGGGTAACTTGGATGTATCGTAAATCATGAAAAATGTCCCATTATCATCGAGCGTTATCGTTGACTTTATCGTTGTCTCAATTCTCACACTCGTTTCGTTTGTCTCTCCAGAGATCTCGATCGTGTAACAACCCTTATGAATTGTCCTATTTATCGGAACAGTAGCAATTCCCATTTCGTTCGCACTTACCTCCTTTGAGTATCCTATGAAAAGTATGATCGGGACATAAATCTTGAGGGTTCTTACATAGTAAGATTTAATTGTGACAGACTTCACATCGATGGGTATTGGAAAGTCCTTTAACTTGTAATTATATGTACCGTCTGAAGCTTTAACGTCAAACTTGCATGTAATTGAAATGTCGACATCTTGATTTGGATCTCCAAAGACAGCTATTCTTATATTGTCTCCCCTAACGATGTAATACGTGTTGTCCACAATCTTAACGGGTTGGATCTTGACATTTAAAGCATTTGCACCTGAAATTAAAATAAAAAATAAAAATAAAATAAAAATTTTGGGTTTCATGGTCTTCTCTTAATCACTGCCACAACTATTGCTACGATCACTATAATCACTATCACTCCAACCGCTATCCATGTCCATGGCACTGGTGGAGGAGGTGTTGGAGTTACGATTGGCGTTGTTGGAGGTGGTGTTGTTACAATTGGTGTCGTTGGAGGAGGCGTTATTGGGGGTGTCGTGGGAACAACATATTTCGCTGCAATTGCAAATATGCTGAATCCCGTTTTAGCCTTAAAGTAATAGTAGTTTGCATCTTCTCTCACGTATTCTGTTGGTAACTCCTTCCACGTTTCCTCATACTTCAGCAAAACTATCTGATCCTTCGTGTATCCTTTATCGGACATCCACTTCTTAGAAACCTTGAACTCAACTTCACCGCTTGCAGAAACCTTTTCACCAGTTACCTTGTAGAACGTTATTTCGATGAAAGTGTAAGGATCGTAACCCGTTGGGCTTGGTATCTCAGCTGGGAGTTCTGTCTTTGATACGAAGAAGTTTAGACTTCCACTGAACGGAACCTTAGCCTTAACGCTAACGATTCCTATCTTATCGGACATCTCTAGCGGTAACGTTAAGATCTTAAACAAGCCAGCAACGAAGTATTCTGTTATCGTGTATTGAACGATCGGTTTTCCTATGATGGGTGGTGCTGCAACGACGAATCCTCCACCGATTCTGACTATTCTTGGTACTGGTGTCGGTGTAGGCGTCGGTTTTACAACCACTGCAACCTTGGCGGCCAATGCGAAGACACTCAGGTTATTTAACTCCACCCTTATATAGTTGTTTATC
>CAZUUE010000204.1:0-2428 GCA_964623695.1 uncultured archaeon | reverse complement strand
GCTTTTACATTCTTTAATTATAATGTTTTTCAGCTTGTTTCTCGCAAAACTATCCAATCTCCTTTTTCTTTTACTAACGCAATGAACAAAAATTTTGAACTTCTTTCTGTGTCCTACGAAATTGCTGTAGAATCCCTCACAACTTTTTATCTGTTCTACTATTTTACTGCAATCTTCAGAACTTATCCTTCCTTTTTTAATCTCTATTATCAAAAATACTTTATCATTATAAGCTATTAAATCACAACCGCCACTGGTGACGCATCCGTCGTGCTCTACTATGACTCCATCAAAGATCACTTCACAACAGTCTTTGAAGAATCTATCTCTGTGTTCGCATCTCTTTGGTATGCTCATATTCAACATCCACCTTAGCGTGCATGTTTGAGATCTCAATCATTACCCTGTCGAGGTCTGTTTCTTCAATTCCATCTTCGTAAATCTCGATCTCCTCAACCTCACCATCCCTAAACAGAAAAATTCCTACGTTTTCAGGATTCAAACCCTCCCAATCTTCATAGCCCAACTTTTGCTTGGTTTCCTTTGGTAAACTGCTCAGCCTTAAGAGGTTACTGATCTCATCCAATATAGTCACGCTGTGAGTTGTTATGATCACACAACAGTGCTTAGACAGTCCAGCCAAAGCTCTCGTTATTACAATTTGTCCGTCTGGATGTAGATGAGCTTCCGGCTCCTCTATAAAAACGATACTACCTTCATCAAGCTTATATCTTATAGCGTAAACGATTGGAGCTATTTCTCTATAGCCAGAGGGTGTTCTCTGAATTGGCATCTCAACACCTTCGATCTGCATGGTATATCTCGGTTGTTCTCTTCTAAAAACGTATTTAACGTTGAGTTTTTCCTCTATAAAATTGGCATACTTGCTTATCTCCTTGTTTTTTATGGTGGGATACATCGTCTCGAAATCCCTTATAAAAATCCTGTCTATTTTGTTGATAAACACGGTTTCAGTCATCGCTGTATATTCCGAAAGCATGACGTACTTCAAGGCGTCAGTTGTTCTAAGTAACCCCGTTCTTCCGTCTGGTGCTATAAACGAAACCACATACGGATAGTATCCATCAAACAACCACATGAAGATGTCTATCACTGCCTTAAAAGCCTCAGAATTTTCTTTAATTGGGAGGACTTCCCCTTCAAAATCTCTTTTATCGTTTTTCTCTATATAGAGTCCGTAATGTAACCATACATAACTTTCAGACTCTTCTGGAAGTTTCTCAATGGTAGTTACAACCACCAACTCATCCTTCAGGAACTTTAACGTGTCATCATCGACCCACGATCTCAAACCGTCTTCACAGATTTCAAAAGATATCCTATTTTTACCTTCATTATCGCAGACTGTTATTTTAGCCTTTTCCTTACCTCTTCTTATTAGTTCTCGTATATCGTCTACGATGAACACATCTTTAAGCAAATTTTCAAATGATTTACCCCATACTTCATTAAACCTCTTGAAAATTTCTAATACCAATCTTTCAAAGCTAACGCTAATTTCCGTTTCAATTTTATCTTTACTTTCGATGTTATCATTAAATGCCCTTCTAATCAGTTCATTTGGAAATAGATCGTTTAGCAAGTTTCTAAGCACTATTCTATTAGGTTCTACAGATAACAGAGTCCAGATCAAATACATCAGATACGATTTCCCGGAAGCGTTCTTACCGATGAAGATGTTGAAATCCTTTAAGGTTACGTCTGCCCTTTCAATCGGGCCAAAATTCTCGACTATGAACCTCATTTAAATTCGTATCATTTTAGCCTTTTAAAATCTTTTTGAATCTCAGCAATTTATAGAATCTTAAAAATACAATCTGGTGAAACAGCATAAATTTCAACGTTATCCAATTTTTTAGCCTCCAAAATAAGTTCATCCCTTAAATGTTCGTCTATAACACCGAAAATTATCCTAAGCCTTCTTCCAGTCAAAATTGGACTTTGAAGTATCTTACCCCAGAGTCTTCTGAGCTTTTTTAACTTCTTAACCATCCTCCTCTGATCGGTCTCGATCTCAACGAAGATAACTTCATCATCCTTAACTATCACAGCATCCGGCCTGTAACCGATCTTCGAGATTTTAGTCTGCTCCGATTCAAGATAGCACGTTCCACCATCCTTCATCAGTTCTTCGATGAGCTTAACCTTAGCAGAGTAGTGATCTAAGCCTTCAATGCTCTTCCTTTTAAAGCTTTCAAGTTCTCCAACTGCAATCCTGAGCTCTTCAATTGCCTTTTCAATAGATTTGATGTCCACTAGCTTGTTGATGTTCTTCAACCTTCCGACGATCTCTTCAAGCTCCTTTTTTACTCTTTCAATATCTCCCTGCATCTTCTCACGATCCTATCCAACTCAACCAAAGCCTGAATCGGAGTCAGATTGACGACATCGATGTTGGCGATCTCCC
>CAZUUE010000203.1:0-2446 GCA_964623695.1 uncultured archaeon | reverse complement strand
CGACCCCGTGAAGCTACCGCAAGGTAGTGGAGTGGGGAGTTCCCCTATGGGGAACCCTCGCCCTTAAGGTGGGGAGGAGGTCAGAAAGTTAATTATACGTTTTGTCAAAGATCAAACATGTTCATAGTCGATAAGGTCACAGGGAGAGCTGTGTTTGATACGCCAGTTGAAAGGGCAAGGCAGAAGGCTGAGGAGGCTTTGCTTGCGAAGGGTTATTCGAAAGATGAGATCATGGTAGATTACACTTTTAGAGTCGAACTTCCAGAAGGGGTTGCGATTGCAATTGCGGATTTACTCGTTCAGATAAATGGTAGAAACGCTTTGGTTGTGATGTGTGCTCCTCCAACAGCACTTGTTCCATACGAGAGGTTATCCTTAGCGTGTGCAAGGGTTTTAAATGCAACCTATGCCGTGGCTTTAAACGTTGACGAGGCTGTGGTTATGAAGGCCAAGGATGGTAATGTTATATGTAGAGACTTGAGTTGCATACCAAACAGGAAAGACTTTATCCATGAAGATTACGAGGTCAGTGACATTGAAAAAGAAAAGAGGATCATGATAGCATACTTAAACATTCTACACTGTGTAGGTTGTAGAATTGAAAGTAAGAGTTAAAATGTTACAACTGTATCCGACTCCATGAAGAGGATAGTTGTCGATAGATACAAATGTGCATATTGTGGAGCCTGTGTGTCCGTGTGCAAGTTCAACGCGAACGAACTTATAGAAACTTTCCTTCACATTTACGAGGATAGATGCAACGCCTGTGGGATCTGCGTCAAGGTTTGTCCGATGGGTGCATTAAGGGTGATAGAATGTTCGACGTGATAGTCGTCGGGGCTGGGCCTGGAGGTAGCATGGCCGCAAAGACGTGCGCTGAAATGGGTTTGAACGTTTTGATGGTTGAGAAGAGGCAGGAGATCGGAGTTCCTGTCAGATGTGCAGAAGGAATTAGCAAAGACGCATTGGAGAGGTTTATTGAGCCGAAGAAATCTTTCATTTCAAGAGAAGTCATTGGAGCAAAGATATTTGCACCAGATGGAACTGAGATAGTTTTGAGTGAAGAAAGAGCGGGAAACGAAGTTGGATATGTACTGGAAAGAAAGATCTTTGACAGATACCTTGCAAAACTGGCTTCAGATGCCGGTGCTGAAGTTTTGGTTAAAACGACGGCATGTTCGTTTGAAAGAAGGAACGATCTCGTTAGAGTTAAGCTTTTGAGGATGGGTGAGGAATGGGAGGTTGAAACGAAGATAGTTATCGGTGCAGATGGCGTTGAGAGTAGAGTTGCAAAGTTCTTTGGAATCGATACGACGTTAAAGCTTAACGAGATTGAAAGTTGTGTTCAGTATCTCATGACGAACATAGACTTCGATCCAGATTACTGTTACTTCTGGCTTGGGAGATCTATTGCTCCAGGAGGATACGTATGGTTGTTTCCTAAGAAGATCGGTGCAAATGTCGGGATTGGTGTGATGCCTTCCCTTGCAAATAAAACCTCTAAGGAGTATTTGGACGATTTTGTAGAGAGGAATTTTCCAGATGGGAGGATAGTTGAACTTGTTGCCGGTGCTGTTCCTGTCAAGGGTGAGATTGAGACTGCTGTGGCTGACAATGTAATGATAGTTGGAGACGCCGCAAGGCACGCCGATCCCATAACTGGTGGAGGTATAGCGAATGCCATGAAGGCAGGTTACTATGCTGGAATCGTAGCATTCGAGGCTGTTAAGAAGAAAGATTACAGTTCAAGATTTCTGAGAAGATACGATAAACTTTGGAAGAATGACTTTGGAAAGAATCTGGCAAGAAGAAGGAAGTTACAGCAAAAGCTCATTGCAATGGATGACAAAACTTTAAACAAGTTATTTCACAGCATTCCAAGAAACATAGGTGAACTGAGTGTTAGAGCTATAGTCTTTGAGATATTTAAGAAGAATCCGAAGCTACTCTGGGATATCAAGGATCTGATACTTTAAAGTTTGATGAAATGGGGCTTTGGGACAAAACTACTCCCTCCCCCCTTTGGCATCTCAAAATGTTTTGCATGACATTTTAATTTCTATCGAACATTATAAAAATCTTACGCTGTGTTTTTGCTGATATAACTTTTCTTCATTCTATTTTACCCTGAATTATGGTACCAGACACATAGATGGAGAAATAAAGCCGGAGATTCGTTATTGTTTTAGAATTGTGCGCAAAACCTATATTCAGAGATAGACAAATTTTAACTATAACAGAGGCTGAATAAAACGCTTCAAAAAGGTATTGGTGAATTTTGTCCCAAAACCTCTATAAACCCTACCATATATATTATCCAATTCTATTCTTAACTCTTGTCTTGACAGTCTCTACTATTAAGGATTTCATGTCAACATCTCGTAATTTTGATTTCTGATTCCGACATCGAACTGAGCTATAAACATGGCATCCGCTATATCAACAC
>CAZUUE010000202.1:0-2466 GCA_964623695.1 uncultured archaeon | reverse complement strand
GTGCTGTACTATAGCTTTAAAGCAAAAGAACGTGAGAGCTTTTTAATAACGATAGCCTTCTCAGTCATAATTCTTTGTAGTCTGTTCAACTGCTGCCCTGCAGGTATTTTTACGGTTGTTGGTATTCTCTCAATACTGCAACCAGCTTTCGTGTTTCCCTTAGCCTTGCTTGTTGCAGAAAAGATTAGAAGGAAGAAGGAGTACGAAGAGATGAAAGAAAAGGCAATAAAGATAATAGAGGAGCTGATAGGGTGAGGGGGAATGGCAGGTAGTAAAACTGCTGGAAGGGTAAAATACTATGAAAATTGTGAGAGTGTGGAGAGAAGTTTTAAGAAGCTAGGAAGTGGTAGAAAATGCCAGCCTTAAGCTTATCAGCGAGGAAAAGTCTAAGAATCGTGACACTCGTACTGTTTACACTACAAGTTACGTTACTAATTCAAAATGCAAATGCAGCGGAGTGTTGCTTTTCAAACGTACCAGATGAGATAGAAGTTACGAGAGGTGATGAGTTAGACATCTTTATCAAGGTTAGCTGCGACCCGGATGAGGTAACCGTTACCGGAGAGCTCGAAGGACTTGGTATCAAAGCCAATCTTGAGTTCAGCAAGTGGAACGAGACGTACACAGGTGGATGGTTTTATGCTAAGATATATCCGTTCTACAAAGCTGGTGAAGGACTGATACCGGCGGGCAAGCCGGACGAGTTGCTCCTACCTGGCACATATACACTAACACTACAGCTTCAAAAAGCGGGAAGAACGGTTGACGAAGTCGAAATTCCTTTGGTAATTTCTCCTCTTGAACTTAACGTTAAAGTACCATCTGAGGTCTTGCAGGGCGATGAACTAGTAGTTGAGATTTACACTAATAGAAAAGAGAGTGAATACAATTTCGTCTACGCTATTCTCGATCTTAAAGTTAGAGTCTACAAATACTCGGTTTCTTTGGAAAACGGATTTGCCGAGTTGAGAATTCCAACTGCCAGTATAATGCCAGGTAGCTATAGGATATACATAAGGGATGCAATGAAGACTCTCGACCCTAAAGGAAGGGACGTTGAAGAATGGTACGACATACCGCCATCGGATGCCTATGCGAGGGAGTTCTATGCGCAGGACGACGTTTTGGTGGTTAAAGAAGTCCGTGTACTCTCACTCTTGCCTACACCAACTCCAACACCATCGCTTGCATCAACTGTGCCTTCGCCCACACCAACAGTCGATCCTAATAAGGAAGCAGCTCGAAATGCCATAGAAAACGCTGAGAAAGTGATTAACCAAATAAAATTGGAGGGAGTTGTAGTAAAAGAGGCCGAGGACTTGCTTTCTAATAGTAAGCTATCTTTTAAATCAAACGATTACAAAAGGGCAAGATCACTTGCCGAAAAAGCCAAGTCAAAGGCAGAGGAACTCAAATCTGAGTATTTAAGTGCTCTGGAAGTGATAGGAATCGCAGAGGAGAAGCTAAACCTGTTGAAGTCCGAAGGTATCGACGCTATGGAGATAGAAAAGTTACTTTTGGATAGCAAAAACGCTTTTAATTCCGGCAGCTATGCGGAAGCACTCTCTATGGCTAATAGGGCCAAAGAAAGAGCTAAAGAGATAATTCGCGCTAAGGAAGCTATTGAAAGTGCAGAAGCAACTATAGCCAAAGAAAAAGGCAGAGGAATAGATTTAGTTGAGGCGGAATCTATTTTTTCGCAGGCCAAGAAAGCTTTCAGTCTGGGGGAATACTCGAGAGCATACGAACTCGCTCAAAAGGCAAGATCGATAGCAACGGATGTCGATGGGGATGGTATCGTCAATGAGGATGACTTTGCTCCGACGGTAAACAACAACTATGTTTACGGTGGGATTTTAGTTTGTGCAGTGTGTATCTGCGGCCGGATACGGGATAAAAAGACGCATAGAACAAAGAAGAAGGGAAGTAGAAAAGCTTAAGGACAGGGCTTTAAAAATAATCGAGGAAATCTTGAAAGAGTAGAATCATACATTTTGGCATCTTGCTGTTGGTTATTAGTCTTATCGCTTGTAGACCGTTATCGAATTTATTTCGATGAAAGTGCAGAAAATTTAGGAAAGTTGTGAAGGGCGTACGATCTGCCATAGATATTGAGGTGAGTATGAGCAATAGCTACGATTTATAATTAAATTTAAAATTATTGGTTTTAATACCTACAAGAAGTTAAATCCAAAATGGAGAAAAGTTTAAATAGTTGAAAATTCAATAAATTTATTGGTAGTAGGGGGTGAAGGTATGCTTGATACCCTGACCCAATTCGGATTTGGAGGAGGAGCAGGATTCGTTTTGGGTTACGCTTTAAAGAAGATCTTCAAAGTTTTCTTGGTTTTACTCGGATTGTACTTCCTAAGCCTGCTTTACCTTGCGAGGGTTGGTTATATAGATGTAAACTACGACAAGCTCTCAGATTTTGGGAACTTCTTAACTGCGGTGGATGGCTTTCAA
>CAZUUE010000201.1:0-2485 GCA_964623695.1 uncultured archaeon | reverse complement strand
CATGGGCAAAGGCTCCTCGTTACGAGGACAAGGTTCACGAAGTCGGGCCTTTGGCAAGGATGATCGTGACGTACGGCTTAAAGTGGAAGTTAGATGTTGAAAATCCGATAACGGGTGAGGCGGTGACTATCGATTGGGAGGTAATGAATCCGAAGGGTTCTGTGATAGATAGGGTTGCATCGAGGGTTGTTCAGGCCCTGATTTTCACGACTAAGATAATGGAATGGGCAGTACAGCTTAAGGAATACATAGCAGAACACATAGTCAATCCAAAGATTCCAGATTACAGATACGTTCCAAAAGAGGGAGAAGGCTGGGGCCTTTGGGAAGCACCGAGAGGTGCCTTGTTGCATTACACGAGAATAAGAAACAGTGTGATAGACAACTACGCATGCGTTGTTCCATCCACATGGAATCTGGGCCCAAGAGACGACTTTGGAAATCCTGGAGCAGTTGAGAAGGCTCTTGAGAACTGCTGGCTGCCGAAGGATCTCAGTGTCCCAGACGTATGTAACACTCTGTGGCCGGAGGAAGACGTTCTCGGTATGAAGTGGGGAGATGCTCTGGCAAAGGCTCTGACACCGCTCGGATTGGCTGAGCTCAACTTGGAAGTCTCAAACGGAGCAAGATACAACACATCTCTGGCGTTGGCCGTCGTTAGGAGTTTCGATCCTTGTATAGCGTGTGGAGTTCACACGATAGAGCTTAAAGTCGGGTGAGCTTATGGAGGTTGAAGTTCTAAGACATCCGATATTTGTCAGAGTAGTTCACTGGAGCATAGTCATCACTGGAATAATGTTGGCTTTGAGTGGAATGGAGCTTGGAGGTCTCTACGGTGTAAGGATATTCGGTGAGAACGTTCTCGCGATACATCTCATTTTAGCCTTCGTCTTCGGTTGTCTCTGGGGCATGTTCGGATACTACATGATCGCCAAGGAGTGGAAATGGATATCTCTGGCAAGGATCCCTTACAGCGTGAAGTTCCTATACAGAGAAGTTTTGGCATGGTTCTTGCTTGGGCCCCATGTCGAAGATCCGAGAGGTTACAGCGTAAAGAAGAAGGAATACGTTGAGAAGATAATTCCAACTCAGGTTATGGTCTTCTGGGTATACGTCGCACTTGCTATCATAATGGGTTTGACAGGATTTGCAATGTACTATCAAGATGCCATGAAACCCGTCGTAGATTTCGCCGAAGCCATCGGTAAATCATTCAACCCAGCTGGAGAGATGACTGGATACGCATTCCTAAGAGCAGTTCACAGGCTTTGCATGTATCTCTTTGGATTGGTAATGTTCATGCACATGTACGCCGTGACGATATTTGGAGTACTCATATCGATGTTCACAGGTAAGAGGAAGGAGAAGGTTGTAGAGTGATTTAATTTTTTATTTATTTCATCTTATTTTATCATATTATGAAGATTGTGGTCATTGGAATTGGGAATCCGTTGATGGGTGATGATGGATTTGGAGTTGCTGTCATTGAAGAACTCAAAAGATTAAATCTTCCCGTTGACATACAAGAGTTTGGAACTTTGGGATTGCAGATATTAAAATTCATAGAGGGGTACGATGTTTGCATAGTGATAGACACGGTTAGAGGTGGCAAAAAACCAGGTGAGATACACGTTTTTGATCTCGAAAAGGTTGACCTTAATGTTAAGATTCCGATAAGTTTACACGATATCGATTTTGTTGAGGCATTGAAGTTGTGCGGATTCAGATTTAAGCTGCCTAAGATATTTGTCATAGGTGTGGAACCTGAAAGGATAGATTTTGGTATGGAATTGTCAGAGCCTGTCAGATCTGCAGTACCGAAGGTTATAAAGATCGTTGTCGATATGATCAACGAGATGATGAATACTCCCGCCCCTGATGGGTGATGAGGGTTACGCTATCTGATCGGATTTAATATAACCACAACAATTAAAGTTATCAATCCGGCCAATACAAACTTCAATCCAGCCAGAATAACTTTCTCCCTTGAGATCTTTCCAAACGTTAATCCTATTACAAACAGAGACAAAAAACCAAGTGCTAAAGCGTTGTAGTAAGCAAGATTAACGGGAAGTATGAAGTAAGGCATGAGTGGGACGAGTGAACCTATCAAGGGTGCGACGGCATGGACGAGAGTTGAGAAGTATATTGCAATTCTATGAGCAGACTCTATAATACCACCAACCTCGGAAAGCATTGCTTTCTCAATCTCTTTCATCCTTATACTTTGCTCTATTATCTCAGCCTCGTATGCACCGAAACCGCTTGAGATTCCCAAAGCCAATGCAGTCGCAAATCCTGCACCTATTATAAAGTTCTTAGACGCTTCTCCACTCAGATGCGCTCCAACTATTAGACCCATTATCGTTAAAACACCGTCGAAGTATCCTATGACGAAGTACCTCCTCGAAATCGAAGACAGATCAGCTATCTGTGAATAAATTTTATATTTATCAAAAATATTTTTTAATATTTTAAATTTATC
>CAZUUE010000200.1:0-2538 GCA_964623695.1 uncultured archaeon | reverse complement strand
GGATGAAGAGGGATACAGAATCGTAGGCGATCCCACCGAAGGTGCTTTGGTTGTATCGGCAATGAAGGCTGGAATTGGCAAGGATTACCCGAGAATAGACGAGATACCCTTTAACTCGGAAAGACAGTACATGGCAACTCTGCACAAAGGCAATGGTCAAAATATCATCTATGTGAAAGGCACGCCAGAGAGGATTTTAAGTATGTGCAAATATCAGCTGATAAACAGTCGAATTGAACCTGTAAGTTATGAGGAGCTGTTGAGGGTTGCACGTGAAATGGCAAAAGAGGCTTTGAGGGTGCTTGGTTTCGCCTATAAGATCGTGCCTGAAGACAAGATGAAACTTGCAGCTGAAGATTTGGAAGATCTGACTTTTCTCGGATTTCAGGGAATGATAGACCCGCCAAGAGAAGAAGCAATAGAAGCTGTTGAAAAGTGCAAGAAAGCTGGCATAAGGGTGGTGATGATAACTGGTGACCATGTCCAAACAGCCAAAGCAATTGCAAAACAGTTGGGAATTTGTGGTGAAGAGGATAGGGTGCTGACGGGTGAAGAGCTATCGAGAATGAGTGACGAAGAGTTATACGAAATCGTTGATAAGGTTTACGTATATGCGAGGGTTTCTCCAGAGCACAAGTTTCGTATAGTAAAACAGTTACAGAAGAAGGGTCATGTCGTCGCCGTTACAGGAGATGGCGTAAACGACGCTCCAGCTCTAAAGGTTGCAGATATAGGGATAGCAATGGGAATGATGGGGACGGATGTAAGCAAAGATGCAGCCGATATGATTTTGGCTGACGATAACTTTGCCAGCATAGTCGATGCGATAGAAGAGGGCAGGTATATATTTGAGAATATCCGTAAGATAATCCTTTATACGATTCCTACAAATGGTGGACAGGCTCTGATAATGTTGTTGGCTGTGATATTGGCACCACTCATACCCCTTTTCATGTTTCAGCTTCCTCTGGAGCCAATACAAATCCTCTGGATAAATCTGGCCGATGCTGTATTCTTAGCTTTACCCCTTGCCATGGAACCTAAGGAAGAAGGATTACTTAAAAAACCTCCACGTGATCCCAAAGAGCAAATAATCAACCGTCTATTTTTCAGAAAAGTTGGACTCGTTGCTACGGTGATGGCAATTGCAGGATTTACAGTGTATTACTATTATGGGGCAAAGGCTCTCTCAAATCCAGCATTGCTAACCCAAGCACAAACCGCAGCTTTTGCAACGGTAATAATGGTTCACATCTTTTACCTCTTTACTGCGAGATCGATAACAGAGTCAGCACTAAAATTCAGCCCATTCTCCAATAAGTGGGTGCTCGTAGGTGTCGTTATAAGCATGGCAACACTGCTTATGATAATTTACATTCCATCACTTCAAGTTCTCTTTAGAACGACAGCCATTCCGTTGGATTGGTGGATATCCATAATCTTGCTTGCATCCTTTGGGTTTATCGTAATCGAGGTAGAAAAGCTTCTGATAAAGCGATTTGGAAAATAGTAAATGTCGATGCTAAGCGTTAAAATGAAATTTTTCTAATATAAAATTTCTCCCCTTCGAATTCCACAACTGCAAGTTTACCCTCTTTAACGAGCTTTTCGACAATTGAATAGTCCGCATTTGCCTTCTTTAACAGTTCTACAATAGCTTTTTCACGTAAAGGATGAACAGACGTGATACTCAGCAAATCTTTCTCGATATCACCGCTAAATCCAAAATCCAAACCCTCACGGCTTATTAGAAGTTCTGTCTTTACGTATTTTGAAAATGTCTGATAGGCTTCATTTATCACACTCTCCTTAGCTGGTTTAGCCCACTTCTCGGCGGGTGGTCTTATAGGGATCGATATGTAAGCTTTGTCAGGTTTCAGCTTGCGTAAAAATCCCGCTATTTTGTTGAAATCGTATTTCGCTCCGTATATTAGCATGGTCTCTGTGATAACTTTCCCCTTAAAATCTTGCCTAAAGTCTATGAGGTTTTCGAGGATTGGAGAGAGTTTTAGGCTTTTGTGTGGCCTATTTATAGATTTCCAAGTAATCTCGTTCACTGCATCAACCTTAAACGAAACAAGATCGAAGTTCATCAAATCCTCTTTAACATCTTCTCGCCAGATCAGTGAGGAATTTGTTATTATGGCAACTTTACCAAAATCCTTAAGCATCTCGGCAGTCTTACCTAAATTTGCATCGAGAGTAGGTTCACCGTTTGGAACAAAGGTTATGTAGTCTACTTCACCAACGTTTTTTAGTGCCTTGTCAACCTCTCGGTAGATTTGCTTTGGATCGTAAAACACCCTTCTCTTCACAACTAAATCGTTTGTCTTGCCGATTTGGCAGTAAACACACGAATACGTGCAGAACTTCTTGGGTAGATTGTTCACTCCCAAACTTCTACCCAAACGCCTCGACGGAATGTAGCCGAACACTATCATTCAGCTTGATGAACAGACAAAGTTATTTATTTCTTTTTAATTTTAGAAATTATATTAATTATTCAAAATTTTTATGGTGTTGAGTTGTCATTAATTC
>CAZUUE010000199.1:0-2544 GCA_964623695.1 uncultured archaeon | reverse complement strand
TAGCATAATAATGCATGATTTTAAGTATTTATATTTTATGCTAATGTGGACAGGTCTTTTAACACAACCAAAAGTGATATCAATTATCAAACATGATAACTCATTGATGTTCGACTATCCGATGGAGATAGCTACGGACATGTACATTAGCATAGTTGGAGGGTTCAGCTCCGAGCTTGAAAGAAACGAGATAGGAATTAACATCGATGCGATATATTCCAATACATCGATGATAGCAAACGAAACGTATGCAAAGATAAGATTCCTTAATGAGAAGACCAAGCCTTTCTTCTTTAGGGAGAGCTACTTGATAGTTGGACTTAAGCCGAACATGGATGGGTACATGTTTTCACAGAACGTGAAGTTGTCTTTTCTGAACATCTCATTGATTCACTTTCAAGACATATTGGAAGAGAAGTCATCATAAACACAATTGAGACTTTTAGATTAGATCTGAGCATGGTGAGGAGATGCTTAGAAATCCAAAGGGGAGGGAGAAGAAGGTTATAAAGTCTGCTTTGAGATCTTTTAGATCTGAAGACTTTTTAAGAGAAAATGTGATCTTAGTAAACGATAGTAAGGAGGTTTTTGCACTTTCTAAGGATCTATCGAACTTCATAAAGAGGTTCAAGTTAAATTATGTCTGTATAGGGATAAAGGTGGGAGAAGTTGGGTGCAGGAGATTTAGATTTTCACTTGAAGGGACATTCTATCTCATTAAGAGAGAAAGAAAGAAGGTCTATGTAGATGAAAGGGGTGAGATGTTGTTTCTTTATGGGAGAGACATATTCGCAAGATCTGTTGTTGGGATTACAGACGATGTGAAAGAAAATGATATTGTCTTTGTCTGTAACACTAAAGGAGACATACTTGGATTGGGCAAGAGTAGGTTTGATGCTGGAAAGTATAAAGAAGTTGATGAGGATAGAGTCGTGGTTGAAAACCTTATCGATAGAGGTGAATATCTGAGAAAGGAGAAGTTGTACAGTTCGTATTAAGTGGAAGTTTTTATGCATTCCAGCACTATTCAGCAGATCTTCCAGTCTTAGTTTTACGAGCATAATTGTCTGTAAAATTACCACTAACCTCTTCACTTAAGCAATAACAGAGTTTAAACCAACGGAAAACTCTTTTAAAATTGTTTATATCATTCATCGATGTTCGTTCAAGTGAGTAAAATTAAAAGTGATGTAATTGAGATCGCAATTAGGGGAAAATCCTTGGAGTGTAATGAAAACACGATGAGTGTTAACTCTGTTAGAGTAGCTGGAAAGGAGTGGATAATTCTGTCCACAAATAAGGGTCACATTGATGTTGATAGGGCTAAGGATATGGCTAAAGGTTATGGGATAAAACTTGCGGAAGCAGAGCTCGCAAAGGGTGATTTCAAATTTGGTAAGGGTGAGTTTGAAGTGGATCATGCAGTTGAAATTTTAAGAGATATCAAGAGTGAATTTGAATTTGTAGAGGCTATACTGACCTATGAGAGAACGATTAGAGAAATAGAGACGAATGATGGAGCGGATGCGAGAGAAGAGAGAATTTCAATAGATTTAAATGTCAGTGTCGTGAGGAGGGGAGTCGCATCGATTCACGTTGGAGGCATAGGCGGGCTGAATGTCATTGAAAGTAAGTTTGATTATGTAATTAATGAGCTTAAGATGAGATTAAAAGCTTTGGAAAGATCTAAACTTTTGAATCCGTTTATGAGAGGTTTTAAATTTGAGGTTGTGTTGAGTAAAGAATGTTCGTGTGCGTTTGTTCATGAAGTTGTTCACAGACTTGAAGCTGACGTACTTGGCGAGATTGAAGATGGAGTTGGTATTACTGTATACGATGATCCCTTTGGGTTTGGAGGCTACAACTTCGACGATGAGGGTGTTTTAGCTAAAAAGAAATGTCTAATCGATAACGGTAAGGTGATATCGTATCTACATACAAGAGAGAGTGCCTTTAAATTCGGAGATGTACCAATGGGGAACGGTAGAGGCCTCTTTACGATTCCGAAAGCCTTTCAGACGAATTTGTATGTTGAGAAGGGTGACTGGTCTTTTGATGAAATGGTTGAAGAGACAAGAGAAGGTTTCGTATCTGAGGGTCTGATAAAGGCTGAGATTCAAAACGAGGTCATACTTATTTATCCAGAGCTTTGTTGGTACGTTAAAGGTGGAGAGATCGTTTGTCCGGTGATAGTGAATTCGATAAAGATTCCTGTAAAAGAAGCTTTAAGAAGGATCAAAGCAATTGGTAAAGAACACTTTGAAAGAATTGGTTACGAAAAGAGTTTTGCAATCTCTGAAAAGGCGCCACCAATGGTTGTTGAAGCTATCGTTAGTTGAATGATGTTACGCCTTGCGGAGCAGTAACAATTTTCATATTTCATAGAGATTATTGTTCTGAGCAAAACTATTTATACCAAAAATAACAGACCAGCTGCATGGGCAGGAAACGAGTCTACGAAGTAGTAAAGCATTTGCCAGCGGAAGAGATAGATAAAAGGATCAAAAAAGAGAAAGATACAAGAGTTAAAGATTGTACTTCATA
>CAZUUE010000198.1:0-2545 GCA_964623695.1 uncultured archaeon | reverse complement strand
CCAACGTTTAAAACACCGTACGTCAGATCTATTTCAGATTTTACTTTTA
Organism: uncultured archaeon; assembly: GCA_964623695.1. Classification (GTDB taxonomy): domain Archaea; phylum Halobacteriota; class Archaeoglobi; order Archaeoglobales; family Archaeoglobaceae; genus Archaeoglobus_B. The sequence continues at coordinate 2,496 of CAZUUE010000198.1, read as the reverse complement.
CAATCTTTCCAATTGGTCTATCGATCTCTTCAATTGCACCTTTTGGACAGAAGTAACTGCAGGCACCACAGCTATGACAGAGCTCTGGGAGCACGTATATAGCACTTCTCAAGACTACGATAGCATGATACTCGCAAACATCTCTACATATCCCACAGTAGTCACACTTGGACTCATCGACATTGGGAACCTTTCTGTAAACGACCTCCTCCTCACACTCACCCTTTATGAAGATGTGACAGTTGGGCTCCTCAACATCCAAATCAAATAGATCTATGCCGTTGAAGTATGCCAAATTTACGGCTAAGGTTGTCTTTCCAGTCCCACCCTTGCCACTTGCAATTGCTATCTTTACCATCCTCCCCTACCTCTTCTTCTCATCCTTGGCTGACTTGGTGAAGTTATCTCCTCAAGTTCTCCCCTTACAAGCTTTTTAACAGCATCCTTCACGATCAAACCGCTACCTCTGTAAACCTTAACACCAGCAGACGTTAGGATGTCCAAAGCGTTTGGCCCGATGTTCCCCGTTACAACCGCATTGACCCCTTTGTCTATTAAAAACTGAGAAACAGCAACTCCTGCGCCTCCTCCTCTCATGGCGAATTCGTTTTTAACTATCTCAAAGTTCCTTATTTCCCCGTTCCTAACATCAACTATTGTAAAGCTTAAAGTCCTACCGAAAACATCGGAAACTCTGTCATCTAATCCTCCACTTGTCGTAGAAACAGCGACCCTCATGAAAATCGATAAGTTGTGCGGTATATATTTTTTCGGTTGTCCTAAAGTTACAACCTACCTTCATACGAATCGTCGATTATTTGCTCAATTGTGTTAATAGAAAGTACAATTCTGAACATCATTTATACATCAATTGTTAATTTTTCGATTAAACGTTCGACGCAACGTACGATCGTGTCTTTCGAAACTTCGATGAACAAGTCTTAAAATACTTTGGTCAAACTTTAATGAGATGCTAAGGGCCATACAGATAATAGCCGAAAACGAAATTGGTGTTCTGAGGGATGTAACGACTGTCATAGCGAACAACAACGGGAACATAACATACTCACAGACTTTCATAATTGAAGATGGTGAGTACAAGGGTAAGGCCATGATATACTTCGAGATTGAAGGAGGTGATTTCGATAAGATCCTTGAGGAGATAAGGGATGTTCCGACCGTCATCACAGCCGAGGAGGTAAAGCCGTTCATGGAAATATTTGGAAAGAGAATAATAATATTAGGTGGTGGAGCTTTGGTTTCTCAAGTAGCGTTGGGTGCGATAAGCGAAGCTGACAGACACAATTTAAGAGGGGAAAGGATAAGTGTTGATACGATGCCAATAGTGGGTGAATCAGAGTTGGCTGAAGCAGTGAATGCCGTCTCAAGACTACACAGAGCCAAAGCTTTAGTTTTAGCTGGAGGTTTGATGGGTGGTAAGGTTGCCGAAGAAGTTAAAAATCTCAGGAGATGTGGGATTCCAGTCATATCGTTAAACATGCTCGGTAGCGTCCCAAAGGTCAGTGATTTGGTCGTGAGCGATCCCGTCATGGCAGGAACTCTGGCTGTTATGCACGTGAGCGAGAAGGCGAAGTTTGACATCGATAGAGTTAGGGGGAGGAGGATCTAAGCCATTCGATTATGAAATCTGAAATTTTTTCATAATCCTTCTTCCCAAACCTTGGCTCAAAATCGACATCGAAATCTGATACAACAGCTATGACATTTCTGTATTTAAAACGTTCACAATCTTTAAGAACGACGATCTTTTCAAATTTTGATTCACCAAAACCTTCCGTTAGTATAAGATCGTACCCCTTCCCAAAGATCTTCAATATCTCATCCAAGTTATCCGACAGCCTACCTATGAATGCTGTTTTTTCTTTTGATGTTATTACGACATCAGCACCACTTTTAAATATTCTCCAAGAGTTCTTTCCCTTCTTATCGATCTCGAATTCTTTAGCATGCTTTAAAACCAAAACTTTCAATCCCCTATCCTTTAAAATTGGAACGATGTTCTCTATGAGTGTAGTTTTACCGGATTTAGATTCACCCACTATGCACAGCACCTTCACATCCATAGTTTATAACGATCTAATTAAAATGCTGACGAACGATAAAGAAGTTCTTGTAGGGTGTTCCATCGGTTGTCAATTGAAACTTTAAAGATAAGCTTTTCTATCCAGAATAATCGAATGTTGTGTTCTCTTTTACGAAGGGACACTTGTTAATTGGTTTGAGTTGGATAATAAAGAAGATAAGCTCTCATAAACGTGAGAACTATCGTCCTTTACTTTTTTAGCAAAGTTCGATTAGATGTTCTTAAACCGTCAAAAAAGATCGTAAAACTTTAAAAATTAAACAAGCGGTCAAGTTTTATTCGGTAATCTTACTAAGATAATTGTATAAGTGGAAATAACATTTTTTCTACTGTCCTCTTAAAAAACATTCACGTTGAATACGCTATTGCTGAATTCACTCCGTTTCGATAAT
>CAZUUE010000197.1:0-2567 GCA_964623695.1 uncultured archaeon | reverse complement strand
TGTATTTTGTTGTTTTGTTTTAGTATAAATAGTTTTGCTCAAGACCATAATTATTAAATTATTTATTTTGTTCTCTTAATAGGGAGCGTTAAAAATTCTAACCTTGTAAAAGTCACCCTTGTAAGGTTTATACGTTACGCAAATGTTGTAAACACAGGGGACAGAACTCCCTCCTCTTCTTACCCTTCTCAACAATCCTCAAAACCTTAACACCGTGCCTCTCACAAACCTTCGATGTTATCTTTAGTGTTCCTCTCTGGGGCAACGGTAAGCTAAACTTACAGTTCGGATAGTTCGAACATCCTAAAAACCTCTTTTTAGCTCTCTTTATCAACAAAAAACCACCGCACTCTGGACAAACACCGACCCTAACCTTCTCCATCTCCTCAATTTTATCCCTCTCAATACCTTCTCTAACGATCTCTCCAAGCCTCTCCATGTCGACTCCCCTCAAGACCTTACTCAAGAACCTTACAGACTCTCTCAAAACATCTCTATCACTCATTTTACCTTCAGCAATTGCATTCATGTCTTCCTCAAGCTTCGCGGTCATGTCTGGGAGAGTTACAACTTCAACACAATCCTTCAAAGCGTTTATGACCGAAAAAGCTAAATTCGTTGGCTTTATGGGATTCCCATGTATGTATCTTCGATCGTAGAGCTTCTTTATTATCTCGTGCCTCGTTGACTTCGTTCCCAATCCCAAACTCTCCATAACCTTTATCAGCCTTCCAGTTGTGTATCTCGAAGGTGGTTTCGTCTTCTCTTTCTTTATCTTCTTCTCCTCAACGATCAAAACCTCTCCAACCTTAAAGTCCGGTATATCGCTCTCTTCTGGCTTTGAATAGTCGTAAATGAACCTCCAACCCTTGAACAACAGAACCTTACCAGAAACCCTAAAACCGTGCTCAAACTCAACCCTCTTAACCTCCCACTTAGCCTTAGGAGCTAAGGTTGCCAGAAACCTCTTCACGATTAGCTCGTAAATCAACCACTCATCCTTGTTTAGTTCATCCCTACTTGCAACTGCTGTGGGATGTATCGGTGGGTGATCTTTGGTCTCCTTCCCCCTAGATGGATCCATTCCATGCCTCAAAACGAACTCGGCGTAGCCTTTGAATTCGCTTTTCAAGAACATCTCAACCAAACCCTTAAGGTTCAAGGTTGGAGGATAAACTGTGTTGTCAGTTCTTGGATAGGATACGTAACCGTCCATGTATAGATTTTCAGCTATCTGCATAGCCTTATCTGGCTTCATGAAGCTTGAAGCCTCTTTTAAAAATTCTGTGGTGTTAAAAGGTATGGGCTTTCTTTCCTCAACGATCTCTTTCTCAAACTTCAAAACCTTAACGTTATCGACGGAATCCAAAAGTGACCTTGCAGATTTCTCATCATCAAATCTCTTCTTAGCGTAAATTCCTCTAACCTTTATCAAAGCGTTGTAATAGTATCTCGACTTGAACGACCTTATTTGATTCTCCCTCTCAACTATCAATCTCAAAGTTGGACTCTGAACCCTTCCAACACTCAAAAAATCTTTTCCAAATCTGTTTGCTGAGATGGAAAGTAGCCTTGTCAAGATTGCTCCCCAAAGAAGGTCAACCTTATGCCTAACCTCAGCAGACTTCGCAAGGTTGAAGTCAAGATCTCTCGGATTTTCAAATGCATCCCTTATGTCCTTTGGAGTTAAGGCGCTGAAGACAACTCTCTCAACCTTCAAATTCGGATTGACCTTTCTCAAAATCTTTAATGCTGTCAATCCTATGAACTCCCCTTCCCTATCGTAATCGGTTGCAATGGTAACCTTATCAACATCTCTGGCTATCTCAAGGAGCGTCTTAACTATCCCCCTCTCTCTAACTTTAATTACAAATCTCGCTCTGAGCAAATCCTCAAGTTTTGTTTTTCTCCAATCGTTCAACTCATCTGGAAAGTCGTATTCTACTATATGCCCCTTCAAACCCAAAACAAAGGCATCGTTCGAAGGAGAAAAGTAAATCTTCACACCGTTCCTCCTTAAAACTCTGACATCTTTAAAAAGTATGCCTGCAATCCTCCTTGCGGATTTATCTTTCTCGGCAACTATCAACCACATCACTCGATCAAAACCGCATTTATCAAACCCTCTTGACTCGGTCTGTTTGTAACCCTAGCCAAACCTACATCGGTCTCTATTATTGCACCCTTTGTTATGACGTTCCTTCTGGCATAATGGACATGCGCGTTGCTCTCAACGACCCTCTTTATCTCAGCTCTGACAACCTTACCCTGCTTGGGGATGTAAACATTCGCATACCTATCCCTAACGAGCTTAACCTTGTAGTTTCCACCCCTAACCCTTTCAACCCTGATCTTCCTCTCACCTATCAGTGTTTCGGTTTGAGGTCTCCCCATCTCGTACTTCCTCTTCTTCCTGTGAGGTCTGTAAAATCCACCTGTCGGCTTTCTTCTGCTCCTTCCCTGCCAAATCATGAACGAAGTGTTTGTCCGTTATTTAAATCTTTTACCTTCAGTCGCTTCCATGTTGGGCTTCCGCCCAAGAGATGATAGTAACAAGTAGTTAAAAT
>CAZUUE010000196.1:0-2577 GCA_964623695.1 uncultured archaeon | reverse complement strand
AATATTATTTAACATAAAACTCATTTGAACCAGCTACAGATAAAACAACATGCTAAAGAGATGGGAACACAAAAAATTATGACATAGAGCTCATCCTAGCAATCTTCGACTCCATTGATGTAAACATCGAATCGATGAATATTTCAAAACCAAAAAACGATAATTAAAGCTCTGCTCGTAGAGGAGTTCGAGATCTGTCTTTAAGGTCTGCGGAGTTAGGGTTAAGCAGCTGCTTAGAGTAAAGATTGACTACACAGTTCTGCACTTCTGAGAGAAGAAATTGGCCTACATGGAGGAGATAATCAATGCAATTTTAAGAGAGCTTCACAAACTCAAATACTCGGAAAGCTTCGCAGATTCAACCGTTTTCACGAATAAAAAGGGAAAAGGATAGAAATACACGCGATAGGTATAAGAACTCTCTATCCTGTAGCAGTCTCCATGACAACTTACGAGAGCAAAGCAATCGAAGGATTTCCCCGAAGGATATTTCTACACTGATGCAGCCTACAGGAGAGTTCTGAACATTGTTGTTGATGGGCTATCTTCCCTACGTTAAAGAAAAAAACAAAGCGAAAAATTATAGAGCAAGAATTAGGAATCTTCGATAAAGATAAGTATAGAAGATGGATTTGCAAGAGTTCTTCGAAGCTTTAACAAACTGGCAGAGATATAATCCTCCGCTCTTTGATAGAAACGCCTGTAACAAGCCACCTCGTCAGAGTTGCTTGCTACACCCCAGAATTTTGTTTATATAATGAAGCTGGAATGTTAAACACATCCACTTTAGACCTACTTAAAAATTCAGGATTAGACAAAATTGTTTGACCTATTTTTCCGATTAACTCATTCAAAAATAAAAATAAATTAAATATGAATAACTTAGTTGTTTTGTGAAACTGTATAAATATTTGGTAAACATTGATGAATGTCGCTTTTCCTCTGTGTTGGGCGGGTTAACTGTCTGTGAGGAGATTTTGGATGTAAAGACTTAGATTATCTTGAATGGAGACAGATCAAAAAGTTAGGTATCTCATAGCATAAGTATCTATCAAAGAATTTTTTACGCTGAACATCGGCTACTTTTGGAACCGTAGAGAGCAAACTTTCTTATAACTTTCTGTTGCTTTGTTGAAAATTTAGATTTAATAATTTTAGTTTGACTGTTTAACCTTCATCAACTCGATACTGGAAATTTTCAACAGAGCAATATGTTGTTTTGTTCCCATGCCAGTCAAAATTTGATGTTGGCGCCTAGATCTCTCAAAACTTCAAAGAAGTTTGGATAAGAAACGTTGACGACTTCGGCATTCTTAATCTTAACCTTAGAGATCAATCCCAACACTGAAAAGGCTAAAGCTATTCTGTGATCACCAAAAGAATCGACCACGCCACCCTTAACATTTCCACCCCTTACAGTTAATCCATCCCATCTCTTTTTGACATCCACACCCAAGGATCTGAGATTTCTGTATATGGTCTCTATCCTGTCTGTTTCCTTAAATCTCAGATGCTCTGCATTTCTTATAACTGTCTCTCCCTTTGCAACCGCTCCAAGAACAGATATCGTAGGAACCAAATCTGGAATGTCTCTTGCATCGATTTCAATACCTTCAAGCTCGGATTTCTCAGCAATTAGAATTCCTCTCTCCCTTCTCCATTTCACTTTTCCTCCCATCTCTTTAACTATATCAACTATGACTGCATCTCCCTGCTTGGATTCATAAACGTGCCTAAGGATGACCTTTCCAGCCAATACACCAGCGGAAATTAGATAGCTTGCGGATGTGAAGTCTGCTGGAACTTCAAAAATCTTAAGCCTGTAATCCTGATTGCCCTTGATGTAAAAAGTTAGGTTTTCCCTCTCTATCTCTATGCCACTCTCACCAAGAACGTGTAAAGTTATGTCTATGTAAGGTTTCGATTTAACTTCTTTTATCTTAACAATTGAATCATATTTAGCCAGAGGGAGTGAGAAAAGTAGCGAGGAGATGAACTGAGAGCTTTTAGCTTTTATCTCCAATTCTCCACCCTTTAAGATACCTCTTATCCATACAGGGGCCGAATAATCACCAAATCCCCTTACGCATGCGCCTAACCTGTTTAGAGCAATCGCAAGCTCAAGGTTTGGTCTCCTCCTTATCGATTCGTCACCATCCAAAACAGACGTTCCGTTGGAGAGGGAAAGTATTCCCATAAAAAGTCTTAGGGTTGTTCCAGAGTTTGAGACATAGAAGTATCCAGGTCTAATTTCTTCGCATCCGAAGAATTCAAAGTGATCTTTCCTAAGGAAATCTGCTCCAATCTTCTTGCAACATCTTAGAGTGGCGATCGTATCTTCGGAGATCAGAGGATTGTAAACCTTTGAACGTTTCGAGAGGGATGAAGATAGAAATGCTCGATGAGTGTAACTCTTCGATGGCGGAGGAGTTACCTCTCCCTCTACATCGCTCTTACAGATCTCAACATCCACATTGAATGTAGGTTAGTTCTATAAATCTTTTTGGACAAAGTTATCAACGGTGAGTTAACCGATGTGATCAACATTTTTAAGTTGGGAGTTGATGTGTTTGAGAT
>CAZUUE010000195.1:0-2596 GCA_964623695.1 uncultured archaeon | reverse complement strand
AATATATCCCACCAGCTTCGCTATTCACACCGTCAGTTTAAATACTTCGTCAAAAGTCGTTATCATTTATACATTTGCTACCATACAATTAACTGATAGGTCAATTTTCAACTGAACAACTAAAGTTCGTGCAAAAAACCTGCAACCTCATATCAGCAACCTTATCCATCCGATGTATGGAACTCTGAACTTCGCGACACCGACTATCCATTCCTTCTTAACTGGCTTGATCTTCCAGTTTGGTGCAAGTTGATCTGGAATTAGATTCGCATCGCCTTGAGTTACGTATCCATCACACTCAGCTATCACGTTGGAGTATGCTAAGATAGTTCTCCCGTTTTTACGAATCAGTATCGGTATCTTTTCCCCCTCGTGAACGTAAGCGACAACTCTGTGAATTATCGGTGTTCTACTTCCATCTCCGTTCGGATGGTAAACTATCACATCTCCGTAATCCCCAAATGTCTTGTAGTCGTTTTTAGATCCTTCAACCCAAGTAACGATCTTTCCAACTCTGCTAAGTCCAAACAGGATTATAACATCTCCTTTATGAATGTGAGGCTCCATGCTACCAGATTGAACTGCAACCATGAAAGGCCAAGTTCCAGTTATGGCTATACCGATTCCAACGATTATTCCAACGATTACAACGGTTGAAACTATCTCTCTCACGATCTTCTTCATATCGATCGATCGAACATTTGAAGTTAAAGCTATCGCAAAATGTTAAAAGTTGACTCTCTATTTGCCTTATGCATATACTTGGAAAAAAGGGTGAAAGAGCCTTCCTACTTGGAAACGAAGCCATAGCAAGAGGAGCACTTGAGGCTGGGATAGATGTATTTGCATGCTACCCAGGGACGCCTTCATCTGAAATCGGAGACACCCTAGCGATCGTCTCAAGGGTCTTAAGGGATTTCATGCATGTAGAGTATTCGACAAACGAGAAGGTCGCTTTTGAAGTTGCGATGGGAGCATCTCTCGTGGGAAAGAGGGGGATGTGCGCAATGAAGCATGTCGGCGTTAACGTTGCAAGCGATTCTCTTTTCAGCTTTGCTTACATAGGTGCGATAGGTGGGTTTGTGATAGTTTCAGCCGACGATCCATCCATGCACAGCAGTCAGAACGAACAAGATAACAGATGGTACGGTTTATCTTCGAAGGTTCTAGTTTTTGAAGCTTACAGCGTTCAAGAGCTTAAAGATTTGACCAAGGAGTGTTTTGAGATTTCTGAGAGGTTTGAATTGCCCGTGATGTTGAGAACTTGCACAAGGTTAAGTCATGCGAGGGGAATTGTGAAGCTTGGAGAGATACCAAAGAAGAGACTTGAAAAGGTTGATTGGAGATCCAATCCCGAAAGATTCGTAGTTTTACCTTCAAATGCAAGAAAACTCAAGCTCGAACTTGAAGATAAATTGAATAGGGTTCAGAGGTTTTTGGAAGATTGGAATGGAAATTGGGTTGAGGATGGAGATGGGGATCTTGGTGTGATTGCGTGCGGTTTAAGCTATGCTTACGTTAAGGATGCTTTGAAGAGGTTGAAGATCGATTTGCCAATCCTAAAGATTTCATCTTTAAATCCTCTTCCAATGAAAAAGATCGAAAATTTCGTAAGCTCAGTTGATAGGGTCTTGGTTGTCGAAGAAGTTGATCCAATCGTTGAGATCTTCGTTAGAACTATTAAGGATGATGTTTACGGTAAGCTTAGCAATCACATCCCAAAACACTACGAGTTGAACGTGACGATAGTTGAGAGGGCGATAGCGAATTTACTAGAAATTGATCCGAGTGTAGATTACGACTTGATCGTTAAAAGATCCAATGAGATATCGAAGATGGCACCCCCAAGACCTCCTGTTTTGTGTCCAGGTTGTCCACACTCACCTGTCTTTTACGTTTTGAGAAAGATCGCAGATGAGATTAAGTGCGTTCTTCCAAGCGATATAGGTTGTTACACCTTGGGATACAATCCTCCGTTTAGAGTAGTTGACACGTGCGTCTGTATGGGTGCGAGCGTCGGAATTTCGAACGGTTTGAGTTGGGTCGTAAAAGATAAGATAATCGCGACGATAGGAGATTCGACCTTTTTGCATGCGGGAATCCCGGCGTTGATAAATGCAGTTTACAACGGTGCGAAGTTTGTTTTGATAGTTTTGGACAACATGACAACGGGAATGACCGGGCATCAACCACATCCTGGAATCGGTGTTAGAGCTGACGGTAGCTTTGGGAAGGCTGTGAAGATAGAAGAGATTGCAAGGGCTTGCGGTGTAGATTTCGTTGAAGTTGTAAATCCTTACAAGGTTAAGGAGCTTGAAGATGTCGTTAGGAAGGCTTTGAATTACGATACCGCTGTAATAGTCGCGAGACAACACTGCTCGATAGTTAGGATGAGGGAGCTTAGGAAGATGAAAGTTAAACTTTTACCGTTCGAGATAGATCAAAAAATCTGCAACGCCTGTATGGAGTGCGTTAATAAGTTTTTTTGTCCAGCCATATACCTAAATGGAGAGAAACCCCAGATCGATCCCTTGTTATGCACATCTTGCGGTGTCTGTGCAAGGATATGTCCAGAGAGGGCTATAAAGGTTAAGAG